>NZ_VOSR01000283.1:0-14089 GCF_007997345.1 Mitsuaria sp. TWR114 | reverse complement strand
CGCTGACGATCACCGCCGATGGCGCGTTGACGAACAGCGGCATGCTGGCGGCGCAGGGCGCGCTGTCGGTGCAGGCGGCGAGCATCGCGAGCAGCGGTGGTTTCGTCGCGGGCTTGAAGCCGGACAACACGCTCGGCACGCAGGGCGACCTGACGCTGCGCACGAGCGGCGCATTGCAGCAGAGCGGCCAGACCGTCGCCGCGGGCGCGATGACGCTGTCGGGCAGCACGCTGCAGCTGCAGGACGCTAAGCTGCAAGCGCAGCGCGCGGACCTCACAGCCAGCACCGGCGACCTGCGCCTGAACCGTGCGACGCTGGCGTCGTCGGGGGGCGCTGACGATGTCGGCGGCGGGCGCGATGGACACGGGCGCGGCGTCGATCTCGGGCGACACGCTGTCGGTGACGGCGCAGCGCTGGTCCAACGTCGATGGCGTGGTCACGCAGACCGGCCAGGCCGGCGCGCTGAGCGCGACGCTGCAGGGCGCGCTGGACAACACGCGCGGCGAGATCGCCGCGGCGGGCCGCACGCTGACGGTGAATGCGGGCTCGATCGACAACACGCGCGGCCGCCTGGTGCATGCGGGCGCGGAGGGGCTGAGCGTCACGACCGGCACGCTGAGCGGCGCGAGCGGCGAGATCCTCGGCGCGCACGCGGTGACGCTGACGGCGACGGGCGCGGTCGATCTGAGCCAGGCGAAGACGCAGGGCGGCACGGTGACGCTGCAGGCGGACAGCCTGCGTCATCAAGGCGGCCAGCTGCTGAGCGGCGGCGATGCGCAGCTGCGCGTCGCTGGGGCGATCGACAACACCGGCGGCGCGATGGGCGCGGGCGGCGATCTGCGCGCGCAGGCGGCGTCGCTGGACAACACTGGCGGCCAACTCGGCGCTCGTGCTGTTGACCTGACGCTGGGGACGCTGACCAACGGCGCGCAGAGCCTGATCAACGCGCAGACCGCGCTGACCATCGGCGCGAGCCAGGTGACGAACGCGGGCTCGCTGCAATCGGGCGCGGACACGCGGCTGACGACGACCGGAGCGCTGAGCAACAGCGGCAATATCTACGCGCAAGGCAACGCGACGGTGAACGCGGGTCAGACGCTCACCAACAACGGCCTGATCGGCGCGCAGGGCGCGCTGACCGTGGACGCGCCCGCGCTGGCTGGCGCCGGCACGCTGGCCGCGGGTTTGCGTCCGGACAACTCCCTGGGCGCACAAGGCGACCTGACGGTCCGCACGACGGGCACGCTGCAATCGGCCGGATCGATGCTGGCCGCGGGCGCGATGACGCTGCGCGGCGGCGATCTGCAGCTGCAGGACAGCCGTCTGCAGGCGGCGTCGATGTCGATGAGCTCGACCGGCGCCTCGGGCCTGGGCGCGCTGCGCCTGGACCGCGCGATCGTCGCGGGCGCGGGTGACCTGATGCTCGCGAGCGCGGGTCTGCTGTCGACGGACGCGGCGACGCTGAGCGGTGCCAACGTCGGCATCACGGCAACGGACTGGCGCAATGTCGGCGGCTCGCTGACGCAGACCGGCGCGGCCGGCGCGCTGACCGCGACGATCGGCAACCAGCTGCTCAACACCGATGGCCGCATCCAGTCGGCCGGCACCGGCCTGCGTCTGCAGGCGCAGTCGGTGGACAACGTGCGCGGCACGCTGATGGCGGCGGGCAGCGGTCCGCTGACGGTCACGACGGGCTCGCTGGATGGCAGCTCGGGCCAGATCCTCGCGAGCGGCGCGGTGACGATCGCCGCGACCGGCGCGGTGACGCTGGTCAGTGCGCAGACGCAGGGCACGGGCGTGACGGTGTCGGGCAGCAGCCTGGACCACCGCGGCGGCAACCTCGTCAGCAATGGCGGGGCGCTGCTCAACCTCACGGGCGGCATCGACAACCGCGGCGGCACGGTCGCCAGCGCGGGCGCCCTCGACGTGCGCGGCGCGAGCCTGCTCAACGGCGGCAACGGCCTGATGCAGAGCGACGCGACGCTGCAGGCCACGATCGGCGGCACGCTGGACAACCAGGGCGGCCGCCTGCGCAGCGGCGCGGCGATGACGCTGAACGCGGGCAATGTCGACAACCGCGGCGGCTGGGCCGGCAGCGATGGCACGCTGAGCGTGACCACGGGCGGCGCGCTGCAGAACGCGAGCGGCACGCTGCTCGCGCAGCAGGGCGTGTCACTGAGCGCGGCAACGCTGGGCAACCAGCAGGGCCGGATCTCGAGCCTGCAAGGCGGCGTGACGCTGCGCGCGCAGGGCGCGATCGACAACACGGCCGGCGCCATTCAGGCCGGGCAGACGGCGGATCTGGGCTCGGCCTCGCTGATCAACGCGCGGGGCGAGGTCTCGGGCGCAGCGGTCGTGATCGATGCGCGCGGACAGACGCTGGACAACAGCGGCGGCCGGCTGCTTGCGACGCAGTCGCTGACGGTGGACAGCGGCACGCTGGAGAACCGCGGCGGGCTGCTGCAATCGGGTGGTGGCCTCTCGGTGCAGACGCATGGCGCGGCGCTGAACAACACGCGCGACGGCTCGGTGACGACGCCCACAGGCATCCGCGCGCAGGGCGCGATGACGCTGAACGCCGGTACGCTGACCAACGAGCAGGGCATCAGCGCCGGCACGTCGGCGCAGGTGAACGTGAGCCAGCTGGTCAACCGCGCGGAGCTGTCGGCCTCGGCGCTGACGGTGTCGGTGGGCGGCACGCTCGACAACCAGGGTGGACGGCTGATCGGCGCGCAGACGCTGGACGCGTCGGCGCAGCAGGTGCTCAACCAGGGCGGGCTGATCTACGGCGGCAGCACGCTGAACCTCACGGCCGCGGGCCGCATCGACAACACGAGCACCAGCGGCGCCGGTCAGGGCATCCAGGGCGGCGCGGTCAACGTGCGCGCACAGCAGCTGGACAACGTCGGCGGTCAGGTGCTGGCCAGTGGGAGCCTGGGGCTGACGATCGCGCAGTCGCTCAACAACGCGGGCGGGGCGCTGGGCGCGTCGGGCACGCAGACGATCGGGGATGGGGCGTCGGTGTCGGCGCTGTCGCTGAACAACGCGGGCGGGCGCATCTGGTCCGGCAGCGCGATGGGGCTGAACCTGCGCGAGCTCGCCGGTGGTGTCGGCGGGCAGATCAGCAGCGGCGCGGGCATGAGCGTCAAGCTCGTGGGCGATTTCGTCTACGGCGTCAGCAGCCAGTTCCAGTCGGCGGGCGACATGGTGCTCGACGTCTCGGGCAACTTCGCCAACCAGGGCACGCTGCGCAGCGGCGGGACGCTGTCGATCTCGGCCCAGAACATCGACAACGCGGCCAGCGGCGAGCTCAGCGGCGTGAACACGCTGCTCACCGCGGCGGGGCAGATCACCAACCGCGGCCTGATCGATGGCGACGGCGTCCTGCTGACCTCGGACCGGCTGGTCAACCTGGGCACGGGGCGGATCTACGGCGGGGACGTGGTCATCGACGGTGGCGCGCTGGTCAACGGCGCGGAGGGCGGCGTGGCGGCGGTGATCGCTGGACGGCGCTCGATCGACGCGCAGCTCACGCGCGAGATCTCCAACACGGACGGGGCGCTGATCTTCGCGGACGGTGACCTGCGGCTCGCGGGCGCGAGTCTGCTCAACGAGAACTCGACCATCGAGGCCAGCCGCGCGCTGGCGCTGCAGATGACGGGTGGGATCGTGAACCGGACGGTGCTGCAGGGCGTTGGCACGGGGCAGGGCACCGGGCAGGGAACGCTGGCCTCGGCAGCCTTCATCCGCGCCGGCGGGGACATGACGATCTCCGGCGACACGCTGCTGAACAGCGGCGCCACGATCGAGGCGCGCAGCAACCTGATGCTGACGGCCAACCGCATCGACAACGTCAACCCGTACCTGATGTGGGGCAACTACACGCCGGGCTCGGAAGGATTTGTCAGCATCGTCTACTCGATCAACAACGGGCCGATCGAAGACCTTGCCGTTCCAATGAATGGGCGCACGGCGCAGGAGGTGCTGAGCGACTACGCGCGTACGCATCGCACCCACCGGATCGTCTCGTGGGAGGCATTCGGCGGCAATGACGCGGGCGCGCCGCTGACGCAGTCGCTCGCGGCCAAGATCATCGTGGGCGGCACCTTGAGCATCGGTGCCGGCACGATCAACAACGACATGAGCCAGGTGGTCGGCATGACCGGCGTGGCGATCACCGGCGGGCAGGTCACGAACGTGCCGCACACGGTGACGGCCGTCGACACGCAGGGCGTGGCGCATACGGTGAATCTCTCGCTGGCAGGCGGTGCGCCGGTGGTGGGGCAGGTGTCGCAGGCGCCCGGCGGTCGCCAGGGCGCTGGAGCGGTGAGCACGGGGGGGCGGTGCCTCGGCGCAGCAGGCGCAGGGCGGTGCTTCCGCCAGCGCGAGCAGTGGCGCCGGTACCGGCAGCTTCGTCAACCGCTTGATCCGCCAGGTGCATCAGGGCGCTGCCGCGCAGGCTAACGCGCAAGGCAACGCGCAGATTCGGGCGGGCAGCGCGATCACGTCGAACGCAGTGGCGACGGGCAACGGCGCCGCGGGCGCCGGCGTAGTCCAGGCGATCCAGCGCAGTGGCGCGACCGCAACTGAGCGCGCCATCGCCGCCGCGCAGTCCGGTGACGCGGGCGCGCAGGTGGAGGCGACGCTCCGTCACGAGCGCGATGGCGACGGGGTGCAGACGGGCTCCGCACAGGACCTGCAAGGCGCGCGCGTGACCACGCAATTCCGCGATGGGCAGGCGATCGACGCCGCGCAAGGCAACAGCACGGCGCAACAGGTGCAGGGCACGGCGCGAACCGGTCTCGCCGGCGTGCTTCAGCGGGCCCGTGCCGCATCGGCCGCGCAGGTCGACGCGTCCGCGCAGACCGACCAGAAGGCCACGACGCAGATCGGCAAGGTGACGACGCAAGCCGGCTCGACGAGCCGGCCGGGCGCGGCGCAGAACGCGGCGCTGAGGGTTTCGGGCCTGAGCGTCGGCGGCCGCCTGTTCGGCGTACTGCCCAACCTCACGCTGCCCTCCAACAGCCTGTTCAAGACGCACAGCGAGCCCGGCAGCAAGTACCTGGTCGAGACGACCCGCGCTTTGCCAACTACCGCGAGTGGCTCTCCAGCGACTTCCTGCTGCAGCAGATGGCGCTGGACCCCACCGTGACGCAGAAGCGCCTGGGCGACGGCTTCTACGAGCAGCGGCTGGTGCGCGAGCAGATCGGCCAGCTCACCGGCACGGGCTACCTGTCGGGCTACGCGGACGACGAGTCGATGTACCGCGCGCTGCTGACCAACGGCGCGACCTTCGCCAAGGAGCACCAGCTGGTGCCGGGCGTGGCGCTGAGCGCCGAGCAGATGACGCAGCTCACCAGCGACCTGGTGTGGCTGGTGGAGCAGACAGTGACGCTGGCGGACGGCACGACGCAGCGCGTGCTGGTGCCGCAGGTGTACCTGGTGCCGCGCGAGGGCGACCTGCTGCCCAGCGGCTCGCTGATCGCCGGCGGCCGAGTGGAGATGGCGCTGACGGGCGACTTCAACAACGGCGGCAGCGTGCGCGGCGGGGCGGTGGCCATCCAGGCGCAGAACATCGCCAACACCGGAGACATGCGCGCCACGACGCTGGCGCTGACGGCGCGCGAGGACCTGCGCAACATCGGCGGGCAACTGGCGGCCACGGGTGACATGAGCCTGGTGGCGGGGCGTGACGTCGTCATGCAGAGCACGACGGCCAGCGGCGGCACGGTGAAGGGCAACGTCACGACCAAGGCGACGGTGCTGGATCAGGTGGCCTCGCTCACCGCGGGCGGCGTGATGGTGGTGCAGGCCGGGCGCGACGCGCAGCTGCAGGCGGTGCAGATCACGCAGGGCGGCGCGGAGGGCGCGGGCGCCGAAGGCGGCGTGATGGTCGCCGCCGGGCGCGACCTGACGCTGAGCACGGTGCAGACCTCGAGCTCGCGCGACCAGGTCTGGAACGCCACCAACTTCAAGAAGGAAAGCCAGCGCCAGGACGTGGGCACGGAGATCAAGGCCGAGGGCGCGGTGCTGCTCAAGGCCGGCCAGGACCTGAGCGCCACGGCCGCGCAGATCGCCAGCGCGCAAGGCGCGGTGACGCTGAGCGCGGGACGCGACGTCGAGCTGCTGGCCGGCGAGGCCAACAAGGTCGTCGAGGAGATGACGCAGAAGACCAAGAAGAGTCTGTTCAAGAAGAAGACCGTCACGACCTACAACAAGACGGACACGACGACCGCGATCGGCACGACGCTGTCGGGCGACACGGTCAACATCGTGGCCGGGCGCGACATCACGCTGGCCGCGGCGCAGGCGGTGTCGGACAACGCCACCAAGCTCATCGCCGACCGCGACATCACCATCGACGGGGTCACCAACTCGGTGGACACGGAGCAGTTCAAGAAGACGGTGAAGTCGGGGCTGTTCAGCGGCGGTGGGATCGGGGTGACGATCGGCAAGCAGGAGCTGTCGCAGGCGACGAAGACGAGCCAGGAGACGCACCAGGGCTCGGTGGTGGCCAGCGTCGCCGGGGACGTGGACATCTACGCCGGCGGCAAGTACCGGCAGGTGGGCTCGGAGGTGCAGGCGCCGCAGGGCGACGTGACGATCAAGGGCAAGTCCATCGACATCGTGGAGGCCCGCAACCAGTCGGCGCAGGACACGGAGACCAAGTTCAGGCAGAGCGGGCTGTCGCTGTCCTTGAGCGCGCCGGGCGTGGATGCGGCGATGGGCGCCATCAAGGCCGGAGAGCACGTCACGCAGACGCAGGACGACCGGATGAAGGCGCTGGCCGCGGCCACGGCGATCTCCAAGGCCAAGCAGGCGGTCGAGGAGATCCAGAAGTTCAACGACCTGGCCAAGGCGCAGCAGGAGCAGAGCATCCGCATCAGCCTGTCGGTGGGCAGCCAGCAGAGCAAGAGCTCGCAGCACAACGAGGCGAACCAGGCCGCGGGGAGCTCGGTGCTAGCGGACGGCAAGCTGAGCCTCATCGCCACCGGCGGCGGGCAGGACTCCAACGTCACGGTGCGAGGCAGCACGCTCGCGGGTCAGGACGTGTTCATCAAGGCGGACAACAAGATCGACTTGCTGGCCGCGCAGAACACCAGCGAGCAGCACAGCAAGGACTCGAGCAGCAGCGCGTCCATCGGCATCGGCATCTCGCTGGGCAAGGAGAACCGGCTGGGCTTCACCGCCAGCGCCAGCGTGTCCAAGGGCAACGCGGACGGCAAGGACACGAACTACTCGGCCACGCAGGTCACGGGCGGCAGCTCGGTGACGCTGCAGTCGGGTGGGGATGCGACGCTGGGCGGCGCGGTGGTGACGGCGCCGAAGGTGGTGGCCGACATCGGCGGCAACCTCAAGATCGAGAGCCTGCAGGACACGGCCAAGTTCGACTCCAAGAGCCAGAGCATGGGCGGCAGCGTCACCGTCGGGTACGGGGCGGGCGGCAGCGCCAACTTCAGCCAGTCCAAGGTCAACGCGGACTATGCGGCGGTGGGCGAGCAGGCGGGCATCCGCGCCGGCGACGGCGGCTTCCAGGTGAGCGTGAAGGGCAACACCGACCTCAAGGGCGGTGCGATCACGAGCAGCCAGGCGGCGATCGACGCGGGCAAGAACAGCTTCAGCACCGGCACGCTGACCAGCAGCGACATCGACAACCGCAGCCAGTTCAGCGCCAGCGCCGTGACGGTGAGCGCGGGCACGAGCGGTGGCATGGCCGGTGCGTTCAAGGACAGCGGCGACGAGCGCAGCACGACGCGCAGCACGATCAGCGCGGGCAGCACGACGATCACTAGCGGCGATGCGGCGAGTCAGGCGACGCTGGAGAAGCTGGACCGCGGCGCGACGAACGATGCGACGGCGGGCAAGCTGTCGCAGGGCTGGGATGGGCAGAAGCTCTCGCAGCAGGTGAAGGTGAATGCGCAGATCGTGGCGGAGTTTGGGGCGCAGGCGTCGAAGGAGGTAGGCGATTACTCGAAGCAGCAAACGAAGAAGTACGAGCTTGCGAAACTCGAAGAGCAGGCACTTAACGAGGCGTTGAACAAAGAGGGCCTGCCCGACCCAGAAAGGCAAAAGCTGAAGACGAGGCTTGCGGAGGTCGAAACCACAATCAAAGATCAGCAGTCCACGTATGACGCATGGAAAGAAGGCGGAAGCTCGCGAGTGGCCTTACATGCCGCCATCGGTGGGCTAACCGGCGACCTTTCTGGAGCTCTTGGTGCTGCGGGGAGCGCGATTGCCGCTCCGTCGCTTGATGCATTCCAGAAGGCATTGACCGACCAGTTGGTGGCCGCCGGAATGGATAAGGAGCGAAAAGACGGCGAGCCGACGCTTGCCGAGGGGCTCTCAAAGCTGGCCGCCGGGCTGGTGTCCGGCGCCGGCGGCGTCGTCGTTGGTCTTTCTGGTGGCGCTGCCGCTCTAAATCAGGACATGAACAACCGCCAACTGCATCAGTCCGAACGGGACTGGATCAAGGGCCAAGTTAACGCATATCAGAAGTACTTGAAAGACAAGACCGGAGAGGGTATATCCGCCGAAGACGCTTACCAACGGCTTCTGTCTGCGGGATACGCGATAGTCGACAATATGGCCCAAAAAGGTGGGACAAGTGATCCATATGCAAAACAGTTCATTGCCGAGCGCGCGGACAAAAAGGACTTCGTTGCCACTGCGCCCGAGCGAGCAAACTACCAGCTGTTTGGCAATGCAGATGGCTCCTTCACTCCAGAGCAGCAAGCGAGGTTTGGAGCTGCAAAGCCGGGGGAAATGGCTTCCGCGCGAGTTACTGCTGCTCTGGAACTTGCTGGACCATGCGGTCGCGATTGTGGGGCGAAGTTTTCAGCATTCGACAGCGCGGTTCAGAGCCTCCAACAGGCGAGGGCGCTTTACCAAGATGACAAGGCCAGCGTTGAACTGATTGACCGTCAAATCCTGCAGCTTGCCCTGTCGATTACGAAAGAAGAGGTTGTGCGCGGAGCGGCGACAAAGCTAGGAAAGGATGGGTCTGCACTCGCCGATCTAGTTCTGAATGCGTCGACTGGCATCGTTAAAGCAGGACTGTCCGAGGTTATGGAGAAAGTCGGGCTTCTCCAAGCGATCAAAGACGCGCGAGCGAGCCTACCCACCAGCGCGCTTCGCCGTTCTGGCAATGTCGCTGCCGCAAATATCGATATTCCCGGTATTCCGCAAAAGATGGCAGCTAGCAGCCAAGTCGACGAGGCGGCCGGAGTTGCGATTGGCCGCGGTCCCGAAAATTTACCGTATCTGAGCATTCCTTCAAAATCCGGTATTGACATTGCGCGAAATACTGATTCTGAATACAAAATTCTCGACAATGTTGCGACGATGCTTGGCGATAATTACTCTGCAAAGGGAACAATCACCATCATGACCGAACGAGGCGCTTGCCGTAGTTGTTTGAATGCTGCGGACAAGTTTATGGAGAAGTATCCGAACATTACGGTCAAGATTTATGACAATAGTGATGTTGTGTTCAAACCATCGCAACTCTCCGGCGGATCTTCCGCTGGGTCGTCGCTTGTACGACCTGCGGTAGGCGCAGCCGGTTCGGTCGGTGTGCTGATTTCCCCCAGTCCATCGTCAAATCCCGAAAACAAACCAAAGAAATAAGGAATCAAAATGCCTGTTAAAGCTTCCCATTTTTTTCTGATGGTGTCGATTTGGGATATTGTCACCGAATTGGATGAGCGCTTTGTGCCAAACACGAAGTTCTCAACGTTCCTTTCTCACGTGGCGATCGAGGCTGATTTGGTTGGCCTATGTGATCGTTATATCGACGAAACTAGCGTCGGTGAAGGGGATGTTTTTATATTTAAGTCATCGGATGGGTCTGGGCAGACTTTGGTGATTGACTTGTTTAGAGACGAGCAAGATCAATTGGATTTAATATCTATTGGATTCATTTGCTTGCCATCCAATCGCACATTGGTGGCAGAGTTGCTGATGAATTTCTTCAATGCATGTGGCACACAAATCTCGTTCGGCTACAGCGCGGCGAATAACTATCTTCGGGAACTCGCAGACGAGAGCGGATACCCTCGTGAGCGTGGCTCTCGTCCCTATATGCAGAAGCTGATATTCGCAGAGTGAAAAAACTCGGCGAAATTATATGAGAAGTGAGCGGTTCGAATCTATTCGAGACGGCATCGAAGACATGGAATTGGACGCGCTCTGGGACTATGCGCTGGAGGAAAGTGATGTCTACGATGAGCAGCGAAGCTTCTTCTTTATGGTATTGGAGAAGCTACTTCGGGAAGGTAATATTAGATTGATTCATATGCATACGAAGGTGCCAATGCTGGGAACCGTTGAGCAACAAGTCGCGCCGTTGGTCAGCAGCGCGCGGTACATCGACTCGTCGTCCGCGTAGCCCGACATGTAGCCCGTGCCGGTGAGCTGGCCGATCTGCTCGCGCACCAGGCGCTGCTCGTAGAAGCCGTCGCCCAGGCGCTTCTGCGTCACATTGGGGTCCAGCGCCATCTGCTGCAGCAGGAAGTCGCTGGAGAGCCACTCGCGGTAGTTGGCAAAGCGCGGGTCCGTCTCGACCAGGTACTTGCTGCCCGGCTCGCTGTGCGTCTTGAACAGGCTGTTGGAGGGCAGCGTGAGGTTGGGCATCACGCCCACCACGCGGCCGCCGACATGGGTGATATTGCTTATATTCGCGCTCCCCAGTTCGGTTGACGTAGCCGATTTCGGGGCGAGTCGACCTGCGGTGAAACAAAAAAATTGATGGTAATTGCCGGCATTCCATTACCGAGGAATCCCTTAATTGATTCCGGCCCCAGCCGGTTCAACAGCGCAGGCGTTGGCAGCGGCACGGGGCTGGTCTGTGCGGATATTTATGGGTGCGTCCTAACGCATTCGAACAAGCCCCCCGTTGCATCTAGTGATACTTCCCACCACCTCGCATCACCCTTGCTGAGGCGCAAGGCGTACGCTCCCCGTACCCATCGGCTTTAATCCGCGTCCAGGCGGAAGCCGAAAGGCAAGGAGCCGCCATGAAGTTCCCCCGCTTTCTCACCGCCGGCTTGACCGCCGCCTGTCTCACCCTGCTTGCCGCCTGCGGCGGCGGCTCCGGCGGCGATGACCCACCCGCTGCGGCCATGGGCACCCTCGGCCTCTCCTTGACCGACGCCCCTACTTGCGGCTTCGACCACGTCAACGTCGCGATCCAGAAGATCCGCGTTCACCAGAGCGCGACCGCCGCCGACACCGACGCCGGCTGGGCGGAGTTGAACTTCAGCACCCCCAAGCGCGTGGATCTGCTCACGCTGACCAACGGCGTGCTCGCGTCCCTCGGGCAGATCCCTCTGCAGGCCGGCCACTACACGCAGATGCGCCTCGTGCTCGCCGCCAACGGCGGCAGCGATCCCTTGCTGAACGCCATCGTGCCGACCGGCGGCGCCGAAGTCGCGCTCGACACGCCCAGCGCCATCCAGAGCGGCGTGAAGCTCAACGTCGACATCACCATCGCCGCCAACCAGCTCGCCGACTTCGTGCTGGACTTCGACGCCTGCAAGTCCGTCGTCACCGCCGGCAACTCCGGCAAGTACCTGCTCAAGCCGGTCGTCGCCGTCACGCCCAACTTCGTCTCGGGCGTCAGCGGTTACGTCGACAGCGCGGCGGCCAACGGCGCGACGACGGTGTCCGTCCAGCAGGGCGGGGTGGTCATCAAGGCGACCGCGCCGGATTCAACCGGCAAGTTCCTGCTGCAGCCGGTCGCGCCGGGCAGCTACACGCTGGTCATTACCGCGCCCGGACGCACGACCGACGTCGTCACCGGCTTGACCGTGGCCGCCTCCACCGTCACCTTGCTCAACGGCGCCACCTCGCCGCTGGGCTTGGGCGTTTCGATGAGCGGCACCACGGCCGGGACCGTCACCACCAGCCTCACGCCGATCGACGCGAGCGTGCGAGCGACCCAGACGCTGCTCGGCGGCGAAAAGATCGAGGTCGCGACACGCGGCGTCGATGCGACCACCGGCGCCTACAGCATGACGCTGCCGACCGGCGCGCCGATGGTGGCGGCGTACGTCGCGCCGCTGGGTGCGTTGAACTTCGGCGCGGATGCGAGCGCCGCGGCGAAGTACGGGCTGGAGGCCAGTTCCGGCCTGGCGACGAAGACGGCCGGACCGCTGACGCTGACCGCCGGCGCGACGACGACCACCAACTTCTCGTTCCCTTGAGTCGACCGTCATCGCGGCGTCCCGGCTGGGGCGTCGCGTGACCGGCTTGGAGGCCCGCCATGCGCGCGCGAGCTGCACGCGAAGGGGGGCCAAAGCGCCGCTGAGGCGCTCAGCGCAGCCAGTCGCGACGCATGGCGTCCCGCTCGTCCGCGCTCGACAAGGGATCGCCCTCGCGCAGGCGATCCATGTCGTCGAGCAGCGCTTGCGGCCAGGGAGAGGCCGCCATTCGGAAGGCATCCGACGCTGCGGATGTCGATGCGGTCGGGGACGCTGACGCGGACCCCGCCGTGATCGTCGCGAGTTGCCGCACGCGCCATGCGTCGTCGCCACGGCAGGCCAGGCCCGCCGTGGCACCGCCGGCATCCGCCCCGCCCACCGTGAAGGCGCGGCAGTATCGACCGTCCCGCGACACGAAGCTCAGGCCCACGCGGGTAGAGGAACCGGGCGCCGCCGCGCCGGACAGCTGCGCATCCAGTGCCTGGGCGAGAGCGCCCTCGGCGAGCCAGCCGCCGTCTGCCGCCACCTCGAGCGCTCCGCGCGGCGCCAGCCAGGTCGTGCCGATCAACACGCCCAGCGCCAGGCTGGCCGCCATGCCGCCCCAGGTCAGCCAACCTCCGCGGCGACGCCGACGTTCCTCGTCGAGGTCGATGGGCTTGGTGTCTGGCTTGTTGTCCGGCTTGGCGGACGGACCGGGCGCCGCGACGGGTGAGGGCTCGGTGGCGGACTCGCGATTCGCGAAGAGCGCGCTCAGCCGCTCCGGTACGGGCTCCGCCAGCACGAGATCGAAGGCCTGCGTCAGCCGCGCGCGCAGGCGCCGTTCCCTCGCCACCGCGGCGCCGAGCGTCGCATCCTCCGCCAGCCTTGCTTCGAAGCGCGCGCGTTCCGCCGCGCCCATCTCATCGTCGACATAGGCGGCGACGCGCGTCGCGTCGTCCATCGTCCGCGTGGCATCGCGCCCATCCTCGCGGTGCTCGCCGCGCTCCCGACCCGGGCCTGCGCCGCCGACCTCATCGCCGTCATCGCCGCTGTCTTGGCCGCGCTCGCGGCCGGAATCCATTGCGCCGTTCATGTCCTGTCCTTCGCCGCTCATATGCCGCTCATGCGTCGATGTCGCCGTCGCCCAGCAGTTGCTGCAGCGTGTCCTTCGCCCGTGCCAGCCGGCTGGTGACGGTGCCGATCGGAACCTCCAGCACCGCCGCGGCCTCCTTGTAGGGCAGGCCCTCGACCAGCACCAGGCTCACCACCAGGCGCTGCTCCTCGGGGAGCCGCGCCATCGCCGCCTGCACCGACAAGCGCGCGATGTGCCGACCCGTCTCGGACACGCCGACGTGCTCGCCCGCCTCCTCGGGGGCCAGCACCTCGGCGCGCCGGCCGCGGGCGCGCTGCTCGTCGATCCAGGCGTTCTTCATGATCCTGAACATCCAGCTGTCCAGGCGCGTGCCGGGCTCGTACTGGTCCAAGGCCCGCAGCGCGCGCTCCACCGCCACCTGCACGAGGTCGTCCGCATCCTCGCGGTGATGCGTCAGGCTGCGGGCGAAGCGCCGCAGCCGGGGCAGCAGCGCGGCCAGGGCGGATTGCAACTCCAATATGCTCATGCGATGGGATGCCTGATGAATAGAACGACGGCGGCGCGGATTTTCTTCCGTGTGCCGGACGTTATCCGTCGATGAGCTTGAAATTCCTTCCGATCCTCTGCCTGGCCGCGGCCTTGATCACGGCGCTGCCCGCGTCGGCGCAGGTCCGTCTGCCCAATCTGCCCGGTGGTGGGCGCTTCCCCGGCGGCGAGCTGCTGCGCCGCACCGAGCCGCTGTTGCCCTCGACCAGCCAGCTGCTCGCGCCGGTCGATCCGCTGCGCTGGCGCGAGCGGCTCGCCGATCAGCTGCTTC
>NZ_VOSR01000282.1:0-1618 GCF_007997345.1 Mitsuaria sp. TWR114 | reverse complement strand
TGGCCCTCCGGCCGGCAGTCCTCGGCGCCCGGGGCGCCGCCGGCGGGACGGGCCGGCTTGGCGCAGCCCGCGCCGGCATCCACGCCAGCCAGGAAGAAGACCGCGCGCATCGCGGCTTCGTCGAAGAGCCGCGGACGTCGACGCAAATGCAGCGCATGCTGCGCCTCGTCCCAGCGGGCCTGGATGAAGAGGTTGGAGAAGGCCGGGTGCGCCTCGTCGCCGCGCTGCGGCGCCAGCGTGGCCTCGAAGCAGGACACCAGGTCCAGCGCCAGCGGCTGATCGCCGCGGTTGGTCAGCTCGACCTGACGCAATTCGCAATCGTCCTCCGGGCTGACCCACACCGTGGTGCAGCTGTGCAGGTCCGGCCAGGTCGCCTCGAACAGCGCGCGCTCGGCCTGCATGCGCGCCGCGTAGCGCGCGCGGGGATCGGGCGCCGGGCGCGCGGTGTTGCTGAACCAGTCGGCCTCGCCGGCGCGGCGCAGCATGGTGAAGCTGCCGTGCTGATCGCGCAGCAGGTCGTCGCGCCAGCGGGTGATGGCCACGCCGTCCCAGTTGCTGTAGCCACCGCCGTGGCTGCGCAGCACCACCGAGTAGCGGCCGTTGGTCAGCATGTGCGTCAGCGGCAGGGTCTCGGCCAGCGGCTCGCTCTCGCGCACCATGCGCGCCTTGCGGACCGCGCGCTTGCGCGGCAGCAGGTCGGCCGGCGGCGCCTGCAGCGGCGCGACCTCGCGCGGCGCGCGCTCATGCAGCAGCGTCGCCACCGCCTTGACGTGCGGGTCGCTCATCAGCCAGCGCCGCGGCGCGTCGTCGGCCAGCAGGGCGGTCAGCGCGACGAAGCCCATCGCCTGGTGATGCGCCATGTAGGTCCGCACCAGCGTGAAGCCGGCACCGGCGGTCTGGCGCTGCGGTGTGTAGTCCACCGCCTCGATGAAGCCGAAGGCGCCGCGCGCGCCCAGGCGCTCGAAGGCCTGCAGGTTGGACACCACGCGCACCGGCGCCACCACCGCCGCCATCACCGCCGCATAGGGCGCGAGCACCCGTTCGTCGACGGCCAGCCGCGCCAGCGCCAGGGTCTGCACGCCCTGCGGGCCGTACTGGTAGGCCAGCGTGTGGTCCTGGCCGGCGATCGCCGATTCCGAGATGCCCCACGGCGTGCCCTTGCCGCGGGCCTCCAGGCGCTGCTCCTTCACCGCCGTGCGCACGGCCCGGCCCAGCGCGCTGGCCGCGGGCTCGCGCAGCACGAGCGACGGCATCAGGTACTCGAACATCGAGCCCGACCACGACTTCAGCCCGAGCGAGTCGCCGGCGCCATCGCGCGCGAAGAAGGGCCGCCCGAGCGCCTGCCAGTGTTCCGGCGGCAGGTCGCCCTTGGCGATCGCGACCAGACTGGTGAGGCGGGCCTCGCTGGCGAGCAGGTCGTAATGGTTGTCGTCGAGCTGCTGGGCGTCGCCGCGCCAGCCGATGCGCAGCAGGCGACGCTCGGGATCGAAGAGCGGGCGGTAGTCCGCTTCCAGCCCGAGGCGGCGCGCCCGGCCCGCGAGCGCGCGCAGCGCCAGGCGGGCTTCGGCCAGCGGCGCGCCCTGGTCCTGCCACCAGGACCTCAACTGGGCGATCAGGT
>NZ_VOSR01000281.1:0-2619 GCF_007997345.1 Mitsuaria sp. TWR114 | reverse complement strand
CATCAGCCCGGTGGCGACGCCCATCAGGAACTGCAGGCAGTGCGGATCGCCGAGCTTCCAGGGCAGGGCGGCCGGCAACTGGCCGAAGGCCTGCGCGACCACCAGCGCGGCCCACAGCGCGTACAGCGCCAGGCCGCCGCGCAGGTGCAGCAGCAGCACGCAGAAGCTCAGGTAGAAGAGCACCTCGTACTGCAGCGACCAGGCCACGCCGACGTATTCCGGCGCGCCACCGCCGATCCACAGCAGCAGCGTGCCGGGGAGGTCGTCGGCGCCCAGTTCCGAGATCGGCGTGCGCCCGGTCGCCAGACGGGCCAGGATCGACGGGCCGGCGGTCATCGCCAGCACCATCCAGTAGATCGGGAACACGCGCACGAAGCGCTTCCACAGGTAGCCCGGGCAGCGCGCCGCGCCGCCGCCGAGCTCCGCGTGGTGGACGAAGGTGATGATGAAGCCGCTCAGGACGAAGAAGAAGTCGACGCCGGCATAACCGAAGTCGAACAGGCCTCCGAGCCCGACGTGGCCCGAGAACTGCGGCACCCGCATCAGATGGGTCGCGTGCATCAGCACCACCGCCAGTGCGGCGATCGCGCGGGCGGCCTCGATGGAGGCGAGCTTGGGGGCGTGGCGGTCGGTGGGGGCCATCGGGCGGCGCTGCTGCGGGTAAACCAGGGCAGACCGCACGGTATGTCGACGCCGGCCCGCGTGGCCGCCGCCCGTCCCCCAGGGCGGGGGAACTCGTCGAGGGGACTAGGTTCTAGGGGGGAGGGCGGCCTCAGGCCGACAGGCGCTTTTCCATGAAGACGGACAGCGGGTCGTCGGTGTAGTCGCCGAAGGGCGCGCGGCGGTCATAACCCAGGCGCTCGTAGAGCTTGAGCGCCTCCGGCTGGTGCACGCCGGTTTCCAGGCGCGCCAGTCCGATGCCTCGTGCCCTGAGATGGGACTCGAGTTCTTCCATCAGCACCTTGGAAATGCCGCGTCCCCGGAAATGCGGTTGGACGAAGACCCGCTTGATCTCGCCGTAAGGGCCGTCGGCATCGTCGTCAACGACCTTCACCGCCGCGCAGCCAGCCAGCCATTCCGCGAGCCAGACGCCAATGAAGCGCACCTGCGGCTGGGCCAGCGCCTGGGGATCCAAGAGGTGATTGCTTTCGCCGGGGTAGAGGGCCGCCATGTACGCGTCCGACTGCGCCAGCAGGGACCTCGCGGCGGGGCTGTGGGGGTCCAGGGGTTCGATCTGCATGCCTGCACGGTAGCAACCGATGTGCCCAGTGCGCGGGAAATCCCTGAAAGCCTTTGCAAGCCAACGTTCGCTTGCAAATCGTCATAAAGGTGAAGCAAGCCGATAGGCCGGATTCTGTGCGCGGCTCCTCTTGCGATTCGCCGCGTGACCGCCATTCATCTGGGCCGGGCATCACTGCCCGGCTCGGTGCCACCTACCCGCCAGCTCTGCGAGCCGCATCAACGCTGGCCTACTTGGTGTTGCTGCGCGTAGAGATTGCCCGTTTCACCCGAAACCGGCTTGCGCCGGTCCCGACTCGTCTCTGTTGCTCTGATCCTCGGCTTTCGCCGGGCAGCCGTTAGCTGCTACGCCGCTCTATGCAGTCCGGACCTTCCTCCAGTGCCGTGTTTCCACGCTTGCACCAGCGGCGGTCTGGCTCGCTTCACGGGGCGTGAGTCTACCCGACGACGTCAAGCCTTCCCGGCGAGGATCGCTTCGATGGTTTGCTGGACTGCGAGCGCTTCGGCGAAGCCGGGGAGGCTGTGCGAGCGGCCTTCCAGCATCGCGGCCCAGTGACCGAGCTGGTCGGTCATGCCGTTCATGCGCAGGGTCTCGGCGTCGCCCAGGCTCTGCACACGCTCGCCCTGGCGCTGCTGCGTCACGCCGAACCAGTCGCGCAACTCGATCTCGCCTTCGCTGGCGCGCCACAGCATGCGGTTGTCGTCGGCGCGCTCGCCGCCGATGCCCGCGCTGATCATGACCGGCACGCCCGCCGCGCTCAGCTCCGCCTCGACGGAGAGCTCCGAGCCGACGCCGTCTGCCGGATACACGACCTCGCTGCGCACGACGCGCGCCGGACCCAGCACCCGCTGCAGCACGAAGATGAAGTGCGACAGCACCTCGCGCGTGAAGCCGCCCTCGGCGCGTTGCGACAGCCAGGCGCCAGCGCCGGCCTGCCAGGGCCGCGGCCAGGCGGCGAAGCGCAGCTCGATGCGGACATCGTGCAGCGCCCCCAGCGGCCGCCGCGACGCCGCGCCGAAGGCCAGCTGCAGCTGCGCCAGGCCGGTCGAAGAGGCCAGCGAATAGTTGACGGCGGCCCGGCGCCGTTCCTGCTCGATGCGCTCGATGCAGGCGCGAGCGGCGGCGAAGTCGGTGGTGAGCGGCTTCTCGCACAGCACCGGCAGCCCGGCGTCGAAGGCGCGCTCGGACAGCGCGATGTGCGGCCCTGGCGGCGTGGCGATGTACAGGCCGTGCAGGCCGGGCTCGCGGATCAGCGCCTCGGCGCTGCTGGCGGCGCGCAGCATCGGGTCGTTCGCCAGCACCTGCGCCAGCACCACCGGGTTCTCGTCCCAGACCTGGGTGACGCGCAGTCGCGCATGCCCGGCCAGCCGCGCCAGCAT
>NZ_VOSR01000280.1:0-2849 GCF_007997345.1 Mitsuaria sp. TWR114 | reverse complement strand
CGCCGCGCGAGCTCCGCCGGTGCCGGCAGGTCCACCGCCAGGGCGGGCATCGCGATGCAGGTCGCGGCGAGCATCGCCAGCGCCAGCACGGCGGCCCGCGCACCAGGTGCGCCACGTGTGCTCGACACGGACCTCATGGCTTGAGCACCAGCAGGCCGTTCGAATGCGCGCGCACATCGGCCTCGTCCAACCACTCGCGGCGATAACGGCCCTGGGCCAGCAGCGCGGCCTGGTCGGCGTAATGCGCGTCCGGCCAGACGCCGCTCTGCCCGACCGGATTGACGCCGAGCGCCTCCTGCGGCCGCGCGAAGTCGATCAACCGGCGCGTCGACGGTCCGTAGACCACCGGCCACGGCCCACTGCCGTTGCGCTGCGCGAAATTGTTGGGCACCTCGTGCGCCGGGCACCGGGAACGGACCGACGTTGAAGATCCGGTCCAGCGGCTTCTGCCGGCCCAGCGGATGCTCGTGCGTCAGCGTGTGCACCGCGTCCCAGCGCCAGGTCCCGCTGTCGGGGCCCAGCGTCGCCTGCAGGTGCGCGACCGTCGCTTTCCAGGCGCGGCGCACGATGTCGGTCTGCGTCTCGCGCTGCGGCGTCGAGCGGTCGTCCCACCAGGGCGAGTCCGCGTCCGCCATCAGCCGCGGCAAGGCGTGGTCGAGCGCGCGGGTGCGGCGCAGGTTCTCGAACTGCGCCTCGCCGAGTTCGTCCTTGAGCGCCGCCCGCAGCAGCTCGGCGGTGAACTGCTGGAACAGCACCGGCGCCACCGCATCGACCTTGTAGGCGCCGTTCCAGCGCACCAGCGCCTCCACCAGCGGCTGCTCCTCGACCGAGGCCGATCCGCGCAGCAGCGGGATGACGGGCCGCAGCACGCGCGGGCCGTAGTCGGTCTGCACGTCCAGCTGCAGCGCCTGGCTGTTGTGGATGTCCCAGCGCTTGCCCTGGCTCAGCAGTCCGTCCAGGCGCCGGCCGCGCTCGGCCAGGTTGTAGTAGCCCGGCACCGGCGTGTCCCCGGTCGGCTGGAAATTGGCCGACACGATGTAGCCGCGCGCGGGGTTCTCTTCATGCGGATTGGCCGAGAACGGCAGGAAGCCCGGCTTGTCGGCCTCGCCGGTCGCGCCGTCCAGCACGAAGGCCGGATTCACGCCCGGCGGACGCTGTGGCAGCTTCGCGGCCGCCCACCAGGCGATGTCGCCACTGGCGTTGGCCCACACGATGTTCAGCCCCGGCGCGTGCACCAGGCTCGCCGCGTCGCGCGCGCGGTCCAGCGTGTCGGCGCGGCCCAGCCGGTAGAAGCCGTCGAGCACCGGGTTCTCGGTCTCCAGGAAGGCCCACCACATCGCGACCGGGCGCTCGCCGCGGTCGCCCGGCAGCGCGTCGTTGACGATCGGCCCGTGCGGCGAGCGGCGCAGCGTCAGCACCTGGTCGGGCTGGCCCTTGACCTTGAGCGTCTCCTGCCGCGCGGTCATCGCGACCCAGCGGCCCTGGTACCAGACCTCGTTGGCGTTGGCCGGGTTCACCTTCTCGGCGATCAGGTCGACGTCGTCGTTCTGGAACATCGTCAGGCTCCAGCCGAAGCGCCGGTTGTGTCCCAGCAGCGCCATCGGGTTGAGCGCGAGGTGATGCCCGTAGAGCTCGAACTGCGGCGTGCGCAGGTGCGCCTCCCACCACACGGCCGGCGCCGAGTACGCGATGTGCGGATCGCCCGCCAGCAGCGGCTTGCCGCTGACGGTGCGGCTGCCCGACACGACCCAGGCGTTGCTGCCCTCGAACTGCGGCAGCCCGGCCAGCGCCGCCGCCTGGTCGCCGACCGCGGCCAGCCGCGCCAGCATCGGCGCCACGTCGGGGAAGCGCCCGCGCGGCGCGTTCAGCGCCTGCGGCTCCAGCACGCCGGAGGAATGCCAGTCCAGGTCGAAGATGCGCAGGTAGTCGGGACCGAGCTGGTCCCGCACCGCGGTCAATGCCGGCTCGGTGGGGAAGGCCGCGGCGAAGCTGTAGGCCAGGTAGCCGGCGATGCTGTAGGTGTCCGCGGCGGTGAACGGGCGCTTGGGGATGCCCAGGACCTCGAACTCCAGCGGCGCGGGCCGCGTCGCCTGGTACTGGTTGACGCCGTCCAGGTAGGCATACAGCGCGCGGGTCGCTCCCGGCTGGGCGGTGATGGCCGCGCTCGCCGCGGCGAGCTCGTCGGCGCGCTGGCGGATGCCGAGCGCGCGGAACAGGCGGTCGGTGTCGACCAGCTTGGGCCCGAGCACTTCCGCCAGCTCGCCGCGCGCCAGCCGGCGCAGCATCTCCATCTGGAACAGCCGGTCCTGCGCATGCAGGTAGCCGAGCGCGCGGTAGAGGTCGTCCTCGTTGCGCGCGTCGATGTGGGGCACGCCCCACTCGTCGTAGCGGACGGTGACCGGCGCGCTCAGGCCGGACAGCTGCAGCTCGCCGTCGCGCTGCGGCAGCTTCTGGTGGACATGCCAGGCCGCGGCCGCGGCGCCCAGCGCCGCCAGCACGGCGACCGTGAGCGCGCCGCGCTTCAGCCAGCGACCCACGCTCATGAACGGACCGGTTGCCGCAGGTGGGACAGCGCCTCGACGCGCTTGATCAGCTCGCGGTCGTTCCAGGGCTTGTGGAACATGCCGTACAGGCCCTGCACCTGGTGCAGCCGGGCGTGCAGCTCCTCATGGCCGCTGATGGCGATGATGGGCAGGTCCTCGGTCGCCATCGCGCCCTGCACCGCCTTGATCAGCTCGAAGCCGTCCATGTTGGGCATCTCCAGGTCGGTGATCAGCACGCCGAAGCGGGTCTGGCCGAGCAGCTCCATCGCCTCCACGCCGTCGCGCGCGCGACCACCTCGGCATAGA
>NZ_VOSR01000028.1:0-22895 GCF_007997345.1 Mitsuaria sp. TWR114 | reverse complement strand
GCCGGCGACGCCAGCCGGCTGGGGCGGTTCTTCCGCCATCGCTTCTGGGACGAGGCCGACGTGCGTCGCGTGCTGCCCGCGGCGGCGCTGGCGCGGCTGTCCGCGCGGGTGACCGAGAGCGAGTTGCGCCATGCCGGCGAGATCCGGGTCTGCGTCGAGGCCAGCCTGCCGGTCAGCTACCTGTGGCGCGGCCTGTCCGCGCGGCAGCGGGCGCTGGCGCTGTTCGGCAAGCTGCGCGTGTGGGACACCGAGCACAACAACGGCGTGCTGGTCTATCTGCTGCTGGCGGAGCACGCGATCGAGATCGTCGCGGATCGCGGGCTGAACCGGCGCGTCAGCGCGGCGCAGTGGCAGGCCATCGTCGACGGGCTGCGGCAGTCGCTGCGCGATGGCCGCTTCGAGGAAGGTCTGGTGGAGGCGATCCGCGCGGTGGAGGCCCTGCTCGCCGAGCACTTCCCGCCCGAAGCGGGCTCGGTGCCGCGCAATGAGCTGCCGGACGCGGTCGTCGTGCTGTAGGGCCAGCGGCGGTCGCAGTCCGCAAGCGCTCAAAGGCTCTTGATCGGCTTGAGCTTCCAGCCGAAGCGCTCGGCTTTCGGGCCGCCCTTGAGCTTGGGGAACACCAGTTCCTTCGCGGGCACGGTCACGTCCGGCAGGTGGTCGAGCAGGTGGCGGATCAGCGTGAGCCGGCCGCGGCGCTGGTCGTTGAAGTCGACCAGCGTCCAGGGCGCGTGCTTGGTGTGCGTGTGCTCGAGCATGCGGTCGCGCGCACGGCCGTAGTCCTGGTAATGCTTGCGGGCCTCGAGGTCGATCGGCGAGAGCTTCCACTGCTTGAGCGGATCCTCGGCGCGTTCGGCGAAGCGCTCTTCCTGCTGCTCCTGGTCGACGGTGAGCCAGTATTTGAAGAGCAGCAGGCCGTCGTCGACCAGCAGCCGCTCCAGTCGCGGCGCCTGCTCGAGGAAGTCCTCGGTCTGCCGCGGCGTGCAGAAGCCCATCACCGCCTCGACGCCGGCGCGGTTGTACCAGCTGCGGTCGAAGAGCACGATCTCGCCGGCGGACGGCAGGTGGGTGAGGTAGCGCTGGAAGTACCACTCGCCCTGCTCCCGCTCGCTGGGCTTGCCCAGCGCGACGGTGCGGCACTGGCGGGGATTGAGCGTCTCGGAGATCGCGTTGATGACGCCGCCCTTCCCGGCGGTGTCGCGGCCTTCGATGATCACCAGCAGCCGCTTGCGCGTGTGCTGCAGCCACCGGGCCAGGTTGTTCAGCTCGACCTGCATCGGCTGCAGGCGGTCCAGGTAGTCGGACTTGGAGAGCTTGCTCTTGTCGGGCATGCGGGCTCCTGCGATGAGGGAGCCCGCAGCTTAGCGCGCCGCGCGCGGTGACCGTCCCGGTCCCGCGGGCCGGCGCCCTGCTTCACTTGGTCAGCTGCACGCCGGCGGAGGCGACCTTCAGCGCGACCAGGTCGTTGATCAGCTGCGTGATGTTGCTGCGGATCGCGCCTTCGTTGGCGAGCTTCAGGCGCTCGGTGCCCAGGAAGGCGGCGTTCCACTCGGCGGTGAACGGCACGGCGACGTCGCGCTCGAACACGGCCTTGCCGGTGGCGCGCTCGACCAGCGTGTACTTCACGGTGGCCGTGACCGTCATGCTGGCGCCGAACAGCGGCTGGTCCAGCTTCTTCATGTCGGCGGTCAACGTGTACTTGCTGCCCTGACGGTTACCCGACAGCAGGCCGGCATCCTTCAGCGAGGCTTCGAGTGCGCGCTCGAAGTCGGCGCTCGACACGTTGGACACCCACATCGGATTGGTGTCCTTGCCGCCGGTCACGTCCTTGATGCCGATGTTTTCCTTCAGCTCGGACTGCGACGCCGCGGTGCGGACCTGCAGCGAGCTGCTGACTTGCATCTGGTCGGTGCGGGCGGGGCTGGCGCAGCCCACGAGCAGGACGGCGGCGGACAGGGCGGCCAGTTGGGCGGCGCGGTGCAGGAAAGTCACGGGATGGGTACTCCTCTGAGGTGAAACGGCCGGGTGGCCTTGGTATGGAAAAGGTCAGCGGACGGCGCTGGCAGCGGCGTCGACAGGAATCGGGGCGGAGGCGGCCGGATCAGCCGCGGCCACGGTGGCCACCGCCGGTGCGGCGCCTTGGGATGCCGGCGTGCCTGGGCCGCCGGCGACACGGCGGCCAGGGCGTCGCTGCTGGCGCAGCGCTTCTGGATCAAGGTCTGCTGGACGGCGTCGTACTCGCCGCGCAGGCGGCCGTACTCCGCTTCCTGCGACTTGGTCCCGCCCAGTGCGAACAGCGCCGGCCAGAAGAGGATCAGGCCGACCCCCATGAGGGTCTTGTCATTGGTGGCAGCCTGGTCGAGGCGGCCACCGAGCTCGAGATAACGCGCCTGCAGGCGCTGGGTCTCGGCGGTCAGCTGCGTGCAGTCGTAGCTGCTGTATTGCGACGGCGAGACATAGGTGGCGGAGATGTCCTTCGACGCGGTCGAGCAAGCGCTGACGAAGGCGACGGCGGTGACCAAAGCGGTCACGCGCACCGCCGCGGCGCGAATGGAGCTGCGCATGCTTCCTCCCTCGGACTGGAATCGTTATGTATTGGCGGGAGCGATTCTTGCCGAGGGCGCCTCTCGCGCGCTACGTGCGAACCCGGAAGCTGCGGGTCAAAGCAACAGCGCCCCCGCATTCGCGGGGGACGCGCGCTCAGAGCAGTTCGAGCGTCTGCATGCCGGCCCAGCTCTCGCCGGGCGCGAGTTCGACCGGCTTGAGCACCTGCGCCGCTTCGACGCAGAGCATCTGCTTCCAGCCGCCTTCGGGCATGTCGGGAAGCGCGTCGCCCTTGGCCTGGCCGGGGTTCCAGACCACGGCGTCGGCGAAGCCCTGCTGGCGGATCGCCAGACGACGGTCGCCGTCGCGCAGGGTCAGGCCGTGCTTCACGTCCTGGTAGATGCGGTCGGTCTCGCCGTCCAGGCGCAACAGGTCCTCGTGCTGGGTGGCGGCGCGTTCGATCGTCGAGTCCCAATACGCCAGGCCGGACAGCCCCTGGACCGACGCCGACATGATCTGCGTCAGCCGCAGGTAGGTGTGCAGCGCGGCGCTGAAGGACAGCGGCGTGTCGCCCTGGTTCTCGCAGGCGAGTTCGATCTCGAGCGCGCGGCCGGCGATCCGGATGCTGATCTCGGCTTCGAAGGCATGCGGCCAGACCATGCGGGTGGCGCCGTCGTCGTTCAGGCGCAGCACGGCCAATGCGTCGTCCTTGCCGGACTCGGCGCTGACCAGCTGCCACGGCTTCCCACGCGCGAAGCCATGGCGCTGCAGCGGGCCGCGCGTGGCGAACTGCGGAAAGATCACCGGCACGCCGCCGCGGATCGCCTGGCCGGTGGCGAAGGCGCTCTTCGGGGAGAGGTAGAGCTGCTCGTCGGCGCCCGCGGGCACCCAGGACACCAGGTGCGCGCCGTGCAGCAGCAGCGTCGCGCGAGCGCCATCGGGCGCACGGAGTTCGATGGCCTCGAGGCCCTGGTAGCGGGTGATGGAGATGGGAGTGCTCATGCGAAGGGGCGGGCCGCCGTGAAAACCGCGACCCAATGAGAAACGGCAGGCGTGCGGGGTGCACGGCCTGCGTCGATTGTCGTCGCGGTGGCGGGCCTCGACGTCTCGAGGCCGCACCGCGGGGAGGGGCTCAGCGCTTGGCGCGGAACTTGCGCAGCGCGGCGATCTGCGCGGCCATGGCCGCGAATTCGCTTTGCGCCTTGGCGAAGTCGATGTCGCTCTTGGCGTTCTTCATCGCTTCCTCGGCGGCCTTCTTCGCGGCCTCGGCGCGGGCCTCGTCGAGGTCCTTGCCGCGGATGGCGGTGTCGGCCAGCACGGTCACGACGTCCGGCTGCACTTCCAGCAAGCCGCCGGCAACGAAGACGAACTCTTCATCGCCATTGGGACGCTGGATACGCACCGCGCCCGGCTTGATGCGGGTGATCAGCGGGGTGTGCTTGGGCAGGATGCCCAGCTCGCCGCCTTCGCCCGGCAGCGCCACGAATTTCGCCTCGCCCGAGAAGATCTGCTCTTCCGCCGAGACCACGTTCACGTGGAGGGTTGCCATTGCGTTTCCTTAGGTTTGCCGCGGCAGGCCTTCGCCACCGCGGGAAGAAGGTCCAGTAAGCGAGCAGACGGTGGGCTGGCTA
This sequence comes from Mitsuaria sp. TWR114, assembly GCF_007997345.1. NCBI lineage: Bacteria > Pseudomonadati > Pseudomonadota > Betaproteobacteria > Burkholderiales > Sphaerotilaceae > Roseateles > Mitsuaria sp. TWR114. The sequence goes on along the minus strand of NZ_VOSR01000028.1, from coordinate 18,723 downwards.
GGCGTCGCGCGGAGCCGGACCGGGAGTCCGGCGAGCACGGCAACGACGCCAGCGCGCCGTCTGCGACGTCTTACTGGATCTTCTTGGCCTTCTCGAAGGCCTCGTCAATCGTGCCGACCATGTAGAAGGCCTGCTCCGGCAGGTGGTCGCACTCGCCGTTGACGATCATCTTGAAGCCGCGGATGGTTTCCTTCAGCGGGACGTACTTGCCGGGCGAGCCGGTGAACACTTCCGCGACGTGGAACGGCTGCGACAGGAAACGCTGGATCTTGCGGGCACGGGCCACGGCCAGCTTGTCTTCCGGCGACAGCTCGTCCATGCCCAGGATCGCGATGATGTCGCGCAGTTCCTTGTAGCGCTGCAGCACCGACTGCACCGAGCGCGTCGTGTTGTAGTGCTCTTCGCCGATGACGTTCGGGTCGATCTGACGCGAGGTCGAGTCCAGCGGGTCCACGGCCGGGTAGATGCCCAGCGAGGCGATGTCACGCGACAGCACCACGGTGGCGTCCAAGTGGGCGAAGGTCGTCGCCGGCGACGGGTCGGTCAGGTCGTCCGCGGGGACGTACACGGCCTGGATCGAGGTGATCGAGCCGACCTTGGTCGACGTGATCCGCTCCTGCAGGCGGCCCATTTCCTCGGCCAGCGTCGGCTGGTAGCCCACCGCGGACGGCATGCGGCCCAGCAGCGCGGACACTTCGGTACCGGCCAGCGTGTAGCGGTAGATGTTGTCCACGAAGAACAGCACGTCACGGCCTTCGTCGCGGAAGGACTCGGCCATCGTCAGGCCGGTCAGCGCCACGCGCAGACGGTTGCCCGGGGGCTCGTTCATCTGGCCGTAGACCATCGCGACCTTGGACGCGCTCAGGTCGTCCTGGTTCACGACGCCCGCGTCGGACATCTCGTGATAGAAGTCGTTGCCCTCACGGGTACGCTCGCCGACACCCGCGAACACCGACAGACCCGAGTGAGCCTTGGCGATGTTGTTGATCAGCTCCATCATGTTCACGGTCTTGCCGACGCCGGCGCCACCGAACAGACCCACCTTGCCGCCCTTGGCGAACGGGCAGATCAGGTCGATCACCTTGATGCCGGTTTCCAGCAGTTCCTGCGACGGGCTCAGCTCGTCATAGGCCGGGGCCTTGCGGTGGATCGAGGCGACCTGGTCGCGGGCCACGTCGCCGCGCTCGTCGATCGGGTTGCCCAGCACGTCCATGATGCGACCCAGGGTCGCCTGGCCCACCGGCACCTGGATGGTGTCGCCGGTGTTGTAGACCTCGGTGCCGCGGCGCAGGCCGTCGGACGAACCCAGCGCGATGGTGCGGACCACGCCGTCGCCCAGCTGCTGCTGCACTTCCAGCGTCAGGGCCGAGCCTTCCATCTTCAGGGCGTCGAACACCTTCGGCATCTGGTCGCGCGGGAACTCCACGTCGACCACGGCGCCGATGCACTGAACGATCTTGCCCACCGATTGAGTGTTAGCCATTTTTTCGTTCCTTCAATTCCAAATCTGTTGCCTGCGATCGATCGCCGGGATCAACCGCTGATGGCGGCCGCGCCGCTGACGATTTCCGACAGTTCCTTGGTGATCGCGGCCTGGCGGGTCTTGTTGTAGACCAGCTTCAGCTCGCCGATCAGCGTGCCGGCGTTGTCGGTCGCGGCCTTCATGGCCACCATGCGCGCCGATTGCTCGGACGCCATGTTCTCCGCCACGGCCTGATAGACCAGGGCTTCGGTGTAGCGCACCAGCAGTTCGTTGATCACCGTCGGGGCATCGGGCTCGTACAGGTAGTCCCATGCGTGACCCGCGGCATCCGTCTCCAGCGACTCGGCCGTCAGCGGCAGCAGTTGCTGCACCACCGGCTCCTGCTTCATCGTGTTGACGAAGCGCGTGTAGCAGAGATAGACCGCCGACAGCCTGCCTTCCGCGTAAGCGTCCAGCAGCGTCTTGACCGGGCCGACCAGCTTCTCGAGCTGGGGGCTGTCGCCGAGCTGCGTCGCATGCGCGACGACCTTGGCGCCGATCCGGTTCATGAAACCCAGACCCTTGTTGCCGATCGCGACCACTTCCGCCTTCTGACCCGCCTGCTCGATTTCCTTGAGCTTGCTGGTCGTCGCGCGAAGCAGGTTGGTGTTCAGACCACCGCACAGGCCCTTGTCGGTCGTGACCACCACGAAACCGGCCGTCTTGGCGTCGGCATGCGACACCATGAACGGATGACGGTACTCGGGGTTGGCCTTGGACAGGTTGGCGGCGATGTTGCCGACCTTCTCCGCGTACGGACGGGCCGCGCGCATCCGATCCTGCGCCTTGCGCATCTTCGAAGCGGCGACCATCTCCATGGCCTTGGTGATCTTCTTGGTGTTCTCGACCGACTTGATCTTGCCGCGAATTTCCTTGCCTGCTGCCATGATTTCTCCTGTGAGGGCCGGGTCTTGCCTGACTTCAGCGAGACCCGGTCATGGTTGCTTTAGGCGAAGGACTTCTTGAACGACGTGATCGCGGCGTTCAGTTCGGCTTCGGCGTCCTTGTCCATGGCCTTGTCGCTTTCCAGCTTGGTCAGCAGGGCGGCGTGCGAGGTCTTCAGGAACTGGTGCAGGCCGTGCTCGAAGGCCAGGACCTTCTTGACCTCGATGTCGTCCATGAAGCCCTTGTTGGCCGCGTACAGCGACGCGCCCATCAGGCTGATCGACAGCGGGCTGTACTGCGCCTGCTTCAGCAGTTCCGTCACGCGGGCACCGCGGTCCAGCTGCTTGCGGGTCGCGGCGTCCAGGTCCGAGGCGAACTGCGCGAACGCAGCCAGTTCACGGTACTGGGCCAGGTCGGTACGGATACCGCCGGACAACGACTTGATCAGCTTGGTCTGGGCAGCGCCACCGACGCGCGACACCGAGATACCGGCGTTGATCGCGGGACGGATGCCGGCGTTGAACAGGTTGGTTTCCAGGAAGATCTGGCCGTCGGTGATCGAGATCACGTTGGTCGGAACGAAGGCGGACACGTCGCCGGCTTGCGTCTCGATGATCGGCAGCGCGGTCAGCGAGCCGGTCTTGCCCTTGACTTCACCCTTGGTGAAGGCTTCGACGTACTCGGCGTTGACGCGGGCGGCGCGCTCCAGCAGGCGGCTGTGGAGATAGAACACGTCGCCGGGGAAGGCTTCGCGGCCCGGCGGGCGGCGCAGCAGCAGCGAGACCTGGCGGTAGGCGACGGCCTGCTTGGACAGGTCGTCGTACACGATCAGCGCGTCCTGGCCGCGGTCGCGGAAGTACTCGCCCATCGTGCAGCCCGAGTAGGCCGACACGTACTGCATCGCGGCGGATTCAGAGGCGGAGGCGGCGACGACGATGGTGTATTCCATCGCGCCGGCGGCTTCCAGCGCGCGCACGACGTTCTTGATCGACGAAGCCTTCTGGCCGATCGCGACATACACGCAGGTCATGTTCTGACCCTTCTGGTTGATGATCGCGTCGATCGCCACGGCGGTCTTGCCGGTCTGGCGGTCGCCGATGATCAGCTCGCGCTGGCCACGGCCGACGGGCACCATCGAGTCGATCGACTTCAGGCCGGTCTGCACCGGCTGGTCGACGGACTTGCGGGCGATCACGCCCGGGGCGACCTTCTCGATGACGTCGGTCATCTTGGCGTTGATCGGGCCCTTGCCGTCGATCGGCTGACCCAGCGCGTTCACGACGCGGCCGATCAGCTCGGGGCCGACCGGCACTTCCAGGATGCGGCCCGTGCACTTGACGGTGTCGCCTTCGACGATGTGCTCGTAGGCGCCCAGGATCACGGCGCCGACGGAGTCGCGCTCCAGGTTCAGCGCCAGACCGAAGGTCTGCGAGCCATCGGCGGCGGCCGGGAATTCCAGCATTTCGCCTTGCATCACGTCGGACAGGCCGTGCACGCGCACGATGCCGTCGGACACGGACACCACGGTGCCCTGGTTGCGCACGTCGGTGGACGCGCCAAGGCCTTCGATGCGGCTCTTGATCAGTTCGGAAATTTCAGCGGGATTCAGTTGCATTGCTTGCTCCCAACGGCATCCCGCCGAAGCGGGACACCAGGGTGAATCGGGGGGATCTTTGGCAGTCGGGCTGGGACCGGAGGCTTGCGCCTCAGGCCGTCAGCGCCACTTTCATGCGTTCCAGGCGGGCCTTGACCGAGGTGTCCAGCACCTCGTCGCCGACCACCACACGGATACCGCCGATCAGGCCAGGCTCCAGCTCGACGCGGGCTTGCAGCTTGCGACCGAAGCGCTTCTCCAGCGACGCGACCACGTCGGCCAGTTGGGCCGGCTCGATCGGGTAGGCGCTGAAGATCTGCGCATCGGACACGCCGGAAGCGGCGTTGGCCAGTTCGTGGAACTGCTGGACCATCGCCGGCAGCGCCGACAGGCGGCCGTTGGCGATCACCTCGCGCAGGAAGTTCTGCACGCCGGGCAGCAGCGTCTGCTTGCTGGCCGCCGACATGACCTGGAACACCTGGTCGGTGCCCACCTTCGGGTCTTCGGCGAACTGGCGCAGCTGGCTGTCGCCGGCGACGAGCGCCAGCGCGGCCAACTGCTCGTTCCAGGCCTTCAGGTCCTGCGAGGACGCGACCTGGAACAGCGCTTCGGCGTAGGGACGGGCAATGGTTGCGAGTTCAGCCATGATTACAGCTCCGTCTTGAGACGGTTCAGCAATTCGGCGTGCACGCTGGCATTGACCTCGCGCTGCAGGATCTGCTCGGCGCCCTTGACGGCCAGCGCGGCGACCTGCTCGCGCAGGGCCTCACGGGCACGCACCGACTGCTGCTCGGCCTCGGCCTTCGCAGCGGCGATGATCTTGGCGCCTTCGTCCTCCGCGCGCTTCTTCGCTTCGTCCACGATGGCGGCGCCGCGCTTCTCGGCGTCGGACAGCAGCTTCGTGGTTTCGTTGCGGGTCTGCGCCAGTTGCTCGTCGACCTTCTTGTTGGCGTTGGCCAGCTCGGCCTTCGCCTGGTCAGCAGCCGCCAGGCCAGTGCGGATTCGCTCCGCGCGCTCGTCCAGCGCCTTCACGATCGGCGGCCAGATGAACCGCATCGTGACGAACACCAGGATGGCGAACGGAATCCACTGAATGAAAAGGCTAGCGTTGATATTCACGGCACGATCCTTTCAGTCGTGAAAGGGACGGGCCTATCAGCGAGCGATGGTGGACAGGAAGGTGGCGGCGAACGGGTTGGCGAACGCGAACAGCAGCGCGATGGCGACACCGATCAGGAAGGCCGCGTCGATCAGGCCGGCCAGAATGAACATCTTGGTTTGCAGTTCGTTCATCAGCTCGGGTTGACGAGCCGAGGACTCCAGGAACTTGCCGCCCATCAGCGCGATGCCGATGGAAGCGCCGATCGCGCCCAGACCAACGATGATGCCGCAAGCCAGAGCGACCAGACCGAGGATGTTTTCCATGTTTTGCTCCTGAGAGAGTTAGATAAAAAGGAAAGGGAAAGGGAATCGGGAAATCGAAGTAGCCGTGTCCAGCCGGATCAGTGCGCGTCGTGCGCCTGGCCCAGGTAGATCAGCGTCAGCATCATGAAGATGAAGGCCTGCAGCGTGATCACAAGGATGTGGAACAGCGTCCAGACCGTGCCGGCGAGCACATGGCCGATGGCCAGGCCGATGCCGGTGCCGGTCAGGGCCCAGCCGCCGCCCATCAGGGCGATCAGCATGAACACGAGCTCGCCGGCGAACATGTTGCCGAACAGCCGCATGCCATGAGACACCGTCTTGGCGATGAACTCGATGACCTGCATGGCGAAGTTGAAGGGCCACAGCACCGGGTGCGCGCCGAAGGGCGCGGAGATCAGTTCATGGCCCCAGCCGCCCACGCCCTTGATCTTCAAGCTGTAGAAGAACACCAGCAGCAGCACGAACGTGGACATGCTCAGCGTGGTCGACAGGTCGGCGGTCGGCACGACGCGCTGATAGGCGTGGTGCGCGTCGTGGGCGACGTAGTTGGTGAACAGCGTGGGCAGCCAGTCCACCGGCAGCATGTCCATGAAGTTCATGAAGAAGATCCACACGAACACGGTCAAGGCGACCGGGCCGATGACCTTGCGGCTCTTCTCGTTGTGGATGACGGCCTTGGCCTGGTTGTCCACCATCTCGACCAGGATCTCGACGGCGGCCTGGAAGCGACCCGGCACGCCGGCATGCGCCTTGCGTGCGGCGCGCCACAGCAGGAACACGGCGAGCAGGCCCAGCACGGTCGAATAAATGAGCGAATCGAAGTTGAAGACGCTGAAGTCGACGATGTCGACCTGCTTGACGTCCTCGAACTGGAAGTTCTTCTGCCAATGCTGCAAATGGTGGGTGATGTATTCACCCGAGGTCGGCGCGTGCCCTTCTGCTGCCATGGTTGCTTTCCGTCTCTATTTTCTGATTCGACCCCGCCGAAGCAGGGCCAGCCAATTTGCCTTCAGGGTCACGACGAGGGTCGAGAGCAACGCTGCCCAACTCAACGACGGGAAACCCGCGGCGACCGCCACCAGGATGGCGACCGCCAGAATGATCTTCACCAGCTCCCAGACCGCGAACGTGAGCATCGGAGTGCCCGCGTCCCTCGCCGATCGCCGCGTCATGCCCCACGCCATCAGGGCGTTCGGCAGGACGACCGAGGCGGCACCGAACAGCGCCGACCAGGTTTTGTCGGCTTGCAGGGACAGCAGACCCCACAGCGCGACCATGACCGCTCCCGCCGCCGCCTGCCAGATCAACAAGGACCAGACCGACATTGCCGGAAGCCGGGCCCGCAAGTCCTGCGCTTGTTCTCGCGTCAGGGGCTTGAAAGCCGGTTCGCCGTCCGCATCTCCTTCGATTCCATCGTCCCAGGGATCCTGGCTGGCGGCGCCTCGGTCCTTCGCCTGATGGGGCGGAGTGGTCCGGAGCGGCTCGGCGGGCGGCGCATTGGATGCGCGCGCTGGATCGGGATTCACGGCTTCAAGGGGCGAGCGGCAAAACCACGGGATTATAGGGGGTCTGACCTTACAGACCCTTAACAGGCTGCGGCGGCGGCCCATCGGCGCCGACTTGACAGGCCGTGCGAAGCCCGCATAGCCGGGCGCGCGCCGTGTTCATCGAGGCTGGCGGGGCGTCCGCCACGACGGGGCGCGAGGTGCGCACGCAACACCTGCCCCTTTGCCGCCACTCGGGATTGCCCTCGACCCGATCCGCGCAGGCCGCGCCGTCATGGCGCCACGGCGCCACCGCGCCCTCGGTCGACCTCAGCCCGGCCAGCGCGCGAATTGCACCGGCAAGCCCGCCACCGGCACCCGCATCTTGAGCACGCATCCAGCCCAGGGCTGGGCGGCGAGTTCCGCCTCGCTGCGCTTTTCCCGTGCGGTGGTGACGAAGATGGTGCGCAGGTCCGCACCACCGAAGGTCGGCATCGTGGCGCAGCGCACCGGCAACTCGACGCGCGTCAGCAGCTCGCCCGACGGCGACAGGCGCAGCAGCTGCTGGCCTTCCATCATCGCGACCCAATAACCGCCCTCGACGTCGACCGCCGCGCCATCGGGCCGGCCGCCATAGGTCTCGAGCGGCTGGTCGGCGCCGCGCGGCGCGAATCGCGCGAACACCTCGCGCTCGCCAAGCGTGCCGCTGGCGGCGTCGAAGGCCATGCGGTAGATCTCGTGCGCCTTGGTGTCGGCCCAGTACATCGAGCGGCCGTCCGGGCTCCAGCCCAGGCCGTTGGAGGTGGTGATGCCGTCCTTCATCGGGACGAAGACGCCCTCGCGCAGGCAATAGAGCGCCGACTCGGGTTGGCGCGCGTCATCGATCGTGCCGACCCACAGGCGCCCTTGCGCATCGGCCTTGCCGTCGTTGAAGCGCCGCTTCGAGGCGTCGTACGGCGGGTCGAGCAGCTTCAGGTACTCGCCGGTGGCGGGATCGAAGCGCCACAGCCCGTTGCGCTGCGGGATCAGCAGGCCGCCGCCCACCAGCGGCACCACACAGCCCGGCTCGTCGTTGAGCGCCCAGCGGGTCGGCGTCGCCGCGCCGCTGTCGAGCCGGAACAACGCCTTGCCCGGGATGTCGACGTAATAGAGACATTGCTCTAGCGGATGCCAGAACGGCGACTCGCCGAGCAGCGCCGGCGTCAGCGACGCGGGCTCGAGGCGGAAGAACTCGTCCGTGGACGTCGTGGGGTCGGCATGAGGCTGCGAGGTCATGGCGCGATGCTATGCCGGTAACCCGGCGAAACCGGAAACCGCGCGGCCGACGGGGTGGGCGCCTCGATCAGGCCAGGTCGACCTTCAGGTAATGGGCGCCGGCGATCGGATTGAAGTAGTACGGCGGAATTTCCTCGAAGCCGAGGCTTTCGTACAGGTCGCGCGCGGCCTCCATGTCGTCGAGCGTATCCAACAGCATGTTGGAGTAGCCGGCGCTCGTGGCGCGGTCGATCAGCGCCTGCGCCATCGTGCGGCCCAGGCCGAAACGACGGAACGCGGGGCGGATGAAGAGCCGCTTCATCTCGCAGGCGTTGGCGTAGTCCGAGTCCATGAGCGGCCGGAAACCGCCACAGCCGGCGACCTGTCCGTCCACCAGCGCGAGCAGCAGCGTGCCTTGGGGCGCGTCGTATTCCCCGGGGAGCGAGGCCAGTTCTTCCTCGAAGCCCTGGAAGCAGAGGTCCACGTCCAGGCTCTGCGCGTATTCGCGCAGGATCGCGCGCGCTTCTTCCCACAACGCAGGCGAATCGGGGCAGATCAGTCGTATGTCAGGGGTATCCACAGCGGGCGAGTGTAGCGAGGCCGCTCCCGCGTTCAAGCGCTCGGATTGGAGAGCGACGTCGAGGACGACGGCGCTCAGGGGCCCGCGGCCGGGCCGTGCAAGGCGAATCCCGGGCGCGCCAGCAGGTGCTCGTACCAGGCGTTGACCGCCGGCAGGCTCGCATGCGCGATGGGCGCGGCGCGCCAGCGGTGCGTGGACAGGCCGAGCACCACGTCCGCCAGGGTGAAGGTCGCGCCCAGCACGTAGGGCCCGCCCGAGCGCTCGAGCTGTCCGTCGAGCATCGTCATGTGCCGGTTCCAATGGGCGATGCTGGCCTCGATCTGCGTCGGGTCCTGATGCAGCGGGCTCTTGCGCACCAGGGCCATGAAGGCGTAACGCCAGCTGTTGTTCAGCTCGCCGCCCTGCCAGTCCATCCACATCTCGACCAGCGCGCGACGCCGCGGCTCGTCGGGCAGCAGGTCCTCGCGGCCCTCGCGACGGGCGAGGTAGCGGCAGATGCTGTTGCTTTCCCACATCGAGAACGGCGTGCCGGCGTCAGCGCCCGGACCCGCCTGCGCATCGATGAGCACCGGCATCATCGCGTTGGGATTGAGCACGCGGAAAGCATCGGCCTTGACGTCGACGTCCTCGCGCACCAGGTCCAGGCCGAGTTCGACGCCGGTCCACAGCACCTTGCGCACGTTGATGGACGCCGCGCGTCCGAGCACGCGCAGCGCGCTCATGCCGAAGGCGCCGCGGCGGCGTCAGTGGCGAAGCCGAGCACCACGCGACGGGTCTTCGCCGACTTCTTCTCGATCTTGGTGACGACGACCGCGCCGATCTCGGCCGTGTTGGCCACGTGCGTGCCGCCGCAGGGCTGCAGGTCGACGCCGTCGATCTTGAGCACGCGCACCCGGCCCGAGCCGAGCGGCGGCTGGACGCTCATGCTGCGGACCAGTCCGGGATTCGCGTCGAGTTCCTCATCGCTGATCCAGCTGTGGCTGACCGGGCGCGCCTCGGCCACCAGCCGGGCGATGCCGGCCGTCAGCGCGTCCTTGTCGAGCGCGTCGGTCATGTGGAAGTCCAAGCGCGCATAGCCCGCCGTGATCGAGCAGCCATCGACCGGATGCGGCACCAGCGCGCACAGCAAGTGGGTCGCGGTGTGGAAGCGCATGTGGGCGTGGCGGCGCTGCCAGTCGATGCGGGCCGTCACCGGCGTGCCGACCGCCAGGCCGGCGAGGTCCTGATCCGGCGCGGGCAGGTGCAGGATCTCGCCGTCCTCGCCCTTGCGGGTGTCGGCGATCACCAGCTCGCGTCCGCCGGGCAGCGTCAGCGTGCCGGCGTCGCCGGCCTGGCCGCCACCCTGCGGATAGAACACCGTGCGGTCGAGCAGCAGGCCGCGCTCGTCGGCGCGCAGCAGCGTCGCCTCGCACTCGCGCAACTGCGCGTCCTCGCGGAACAGGTCCTGGGTGCCCATCAGGCCGGCACGTCGTCGAGATCACCCGACTGCGTCGGCGCGTCGGACAAGGTGCCTTCGATCGCCTCCAGCTCGACCGTGCCCTTGGGCGTCGAGAGCTCGGCGCGCAGGCCGTCGCGGGCTTCGAAGCTCAGCAACTGGACGCCGCTTTCGGGCAGCTTGTCGGTGGGATGGGCGTCGCCCTGCCACTCGATCGGCACCGGCAGGCCTTCCTTGCGCAGCCGGCGGCCGTCCTCGCGCAGCGCGATGCGCCAGCGCAGGTCGCCGCGTCCGGCCTCGACGGCCTCGCCCGCATCGATGCCCTCGCCGGACCAGGTCGCCAGCGTCGCATCCAGGCTGGACACGCGCGCCACCCAGTGCAGCAGCGCCGGGCCCTCCTGCGCCAGGCGCTCGCGCACGGCGGGCTGGTCCAGGTCGAACCAGCGGGGCCGGCCGGGATCCGGCGCCTCGGGATCGATGGCGATGATTTCCAGATAGCAGCGGGGATACGCTGGCGGCGCGCTGATGTTGAGCAGCAGGTTGTGCGTGCCCATCAGCGCATGGCGCCCGCCGGGTTGCGGCGTGACCCCGAGGACACGTTCACACCAGGCGCGCCCCTCCTCCAGGGTGTTCGCGGCGACAACGAGATGATCGACTTCCATGCTCATGGCTTCACAACCTCACCTGACCGTGGATCAACGGCGTGACATCGCCGCCAATCCAGCAATGCGCGCCTTCGCGTGCCACATGGATCCGGCCGCGCGCCCGAGGGCGGCGCCCTGGGCGGCCACATAGCGATCGGGCGCCAGACCGGCGCCCTGCAGCCATAGTGCCAGACCCGCGTTCAGGCTGCCCGTGACCGGGTCTTCCGGAACACCGAGCCCGGGCACGAAGGCCCGGACCTCGAACTGCTGTGGCGAACCCGCAGGATAAGCGCCCACGACGCCCAGCTTCAGGCCGTCCATCGCGACGAAGTCCGGCTGCAGCGCAAGCACCGCCTCGGCCGAGCGCAGCCGCGCCGCCATCCACTGCGGGCCGTTGTCGACCCACACCAGGTCCAGCAGCGCCGCTTCGTCCAGGCGCAGCGCCTTCAGCGCCTGCGCGCGCAGGGTCGGCTCGACCGGCCCCTCGCGCTTGAGCGGCGGCGCCGCGAAGGCGAGCCGGCCGCCGTCGCGCCGGATGCGCACCAGCCCGATCTCGCACTGCTGGACGACCTCGCCGGGCTGCTTCGGATCGCCGCCGCTGGCCAGCCAGGCATGGGCCGAGCCCAGCGTCGGATGGCCGGCGAACGGCAGCTCGCCGCCCGGCGTGAAGATGCGGACGCGGTAGTCCGCGCCGGGATCCGTCGGCGGCAGCAGGAAGGTGGTCTCGGACAGGTTGGTCCAGCGGGCGAAGGCGGCCATGGTGGCCTCGTCCAGGCCCGCGCCGTCGACGACGACGGCCAGCGGGTTGCCCTTCAGCGCCTCGGCGGTGAAGACGTCGACCTGGACAAAACGGCGGAGTTCGGACATGAAGACCCTCGATCGAGAACGGTGAAGTCGGCCCGCCCCGCCTGACGTGCGAGTGACAGGCGGCAGCGGGTGCCAGAAACAGGGGACATCGCCCCCGCGCCGACCTCAGGGGGCGGCGCGGTAGACGTCGGGACGGAGCCGCTCCATGCCGCGGTCCGGCGCCGCCAGCGGCTGGAATCCGTGGCGCGCATACAGCGCGTGCGCGTCCTTGGTGAACAGCGAGAAGCGTCGCAGCCCCTGCAGCGCCGGGTGCGCGACGACCCGCGCGATCAGCCAGTCCCCCAGCCCCCGCCCCTGCCAGTCCTCGAGCACGAAGACGTCGCACAGGTAGGCGAAGGTGGCGCGGTCGGTGACCACGCGGGCGTAACCCACCACCGCGCCGGACGGCCCGCGCAGCAGCAGGTTCAGCGAGCCCGCCATCGCTCGGCGCATCGTGTCGCGCGGGATGCCGGCCGCCCAGTAGGTGCGGCCGATGAAGCCGTGGATCACGTCCAGGTCGGCCTCGGTCCAGTGCTCGTCGAGCACCGGCTCGAAGGGCAGCGGCGGGCGCGCCTCGCTCATGGCGTGGTTTCGGCGGTCGTCAGCGCGAGCGCCTCGTGCAGCATGCGGCCGAGCTTGTCGACGCCTTCGGCGATCAGGTCCGGCGTCAGCGTCACGAAGGACAGGCGCAGCGTGCGCGGATCGGGCTGGTGCGCGTAGAACGCGGCGCCCGGCACGTAGGCGATGCCGGCATCGACGGCGCGCGGCAGCAGCGTCATCGCGTCCAGGCCCTCGGGCAGGCGGATCCAGAAGAACATGCCGCCCTCGGGCACCTGCCACTCGCAGCCCGGGGGCAGGCACTCGGCCAGCGCCTTGGCCATCGCGTCGCGATTGGCCTTGTAGCGGGCGCGGATCTTGGGCACGTGCTCGTCCAGGAAGCCGCCCTTGATCACCTCGTGCACCACGCGCTGGTTGAAGCCCGGCGTGTGCAGGTCGGCGGCCTGCTTGGCCTGCAGCAGCTTGGGATAGATCTCGCTGGGCGCGACGATGTAGCCCAGGCGGAAACCCGGCGTCAGCACCTTGGAGAACGAGCCCAGGTAGATGCTGCCCTCGGGCCAGAGCGAGCTCAGCGAGGCCGGCGGCGGCTGGTCGAACCAGAGGTCGCCGTAGGGGTTGTCCTCGACGATGGGCACGCCGGCCTTGCGCGCGGCCGCGACGACGGCCTCGCGGCGCTGGGCGCTCATCACGCGGCCGGTCGGGTTCTGGTAGTTCGGCAGCAGGTAGGCGAAGCGCGTGCCCGGCGCGTCGTGCGGCAGCGCCTCGATGGCCGAAGGCAGCGGGCCTTCATCGTCGCTGGCCAGGCTGGCGAAGATCGGCTCGTAGGGCGTGAAGGCCTGCAGCGCACCGAGGTAGGTCGGGGTCTCGACGGCCACCGGCGCGCCGGCGTCGCACAGCAGCTTGCCCACCAGATCCAGTCCCTGCTGCGAGCCGCTGGTGATCAGCACCTGGTCCGGCGAGGCCTGGATCCCCAGCGTCGCGACCTTGGCCGCGACCCACTCGCGCAGCGGCGCGAAGCCTTCGCTGGCGGCGTACTGCAGCGCTTCCTTGGCGTTGTGGGTCAGCACCCGGTCGCAGGCGGTCTTGATGGCCTCGACCGGGAAGGTGTCCGCGCTGGGCAGGCCGCCCGCCATCGACAGCACGCCAGGCTTCTCGGTGACCTTCAGGATCTCTCGGATGATGGACGGGTTCATGCGCGCGGCGCGGCGGGCTTGCGTCCAGGGACTGCGGTTCATGGGGGTTGTCTCCGGTTGAGCGGGCCAGTCTAAGGGGTCGACCAGCACAGAACCAATACACTGAGCCATACCACCGCATCATCTGTATTGGCATGGACACCAGCACAGCCAACGCCGGCATGAGCGCCAGCTCCAGCGTGAATGTCGCGCCGGTCACCCTCTCCCGCAACGCCAGCCAGCCGCTCGCGCAGCAGCTGGCGCAGCGCTTCGCGGCGCGCATCCAGCAGCGGCTGCTGCTGCCGGGCGCGCGGCTGCCGTCGGTGCGGGACTGCGCGCGGCACCACGGCGTCAGCCCGTACACCGTGGTCGCGGCCTACGACCAGCTGCTGGCCCAGGGCCTGCTCGAGGCGCGCAAGAAGCGAGGGTTTTTCGTTCGCGAAACCCGCACGCCGCCGCGCGCGCCGCTGGCGATCGAGCCCGCGCCGGCGCCGCTGCCGCCGTCGGTCGACGCCAGCGCGCTGATCCGCGGCATGTTCCAGGCCGACGCGCGGCGCTCGCCGGGGCTGGGCACCCTGCCGGCGGAGTGGCTGGACCTGGGCCTGCTGCAGTCGACGCTGCGCCGGCTCGCGGCCAACGCCGACGACGCGCTGCTGTCGGGCTACGGCGAGCCGCTCGGCGACGAGCGCCTGCGCCGCGCGCTGTCGCGGCGGCTGCTGGACATCGCGATCCAGGCGGCCCCGGACCAGATCATGAGCACCGTCGGCGCGACCCACGGGCTGGACCTGATCACCCGCGCCTTCCTCGAGCCTGGCGACGCGGTGCTGGTCGACGACCCGGGCTGGGCGATCGAGTACGCGCGGCTGTCGCAGGCCGGCATGCGGCTGCTGCCGGTGCCGCGCGGCGCGCAGGGGCCCGACATCGGCGTGATGCGCCGGCTGATCGAGGAACACCGGCCGCGGATGTACGTCACGGTGTCGGTGCTGCACAACCCGACCGGCGCGACGCTGGACCTCGCGCATGCGCACCAGGTGCTGCAGCTGGCGCACGAGCATGACCTGCTGATCGTCGAGGACGACACCTACGCGCTGTTCGCGCCCAACCACGCGCCGCGCCTGGCGGCGCTGGACCAACTGCGCCGCACGATCTACGTCTCGGGTTTCTCGAAGATGCTGTCGCCGGCGTGGCGGGTCGGCTTCGTCGCGGCCAGCGCGGACCGCATGGCGCGGCTCACCGAGCTCAAGCTGCTGGCCTCGCTCACCACCAGCCCGCTGATGGACCGCGCGGTGGCGCTGTGCCTGGAGCAGGGCCTGCTGCGCAAGCATGCGGAACGGATCGCCTCGCGCCTGGCCACGGCCCGCCAGCGCTGCGTGCGGCTGGCCGAGGACGCGGGCTGCCGCTTCGCCGCGACGCCGGCCGGCCTGTTCGGCTGGGTCGACGTGGGCGTGGACACCGAGCGGCTCGCGCCCGCGATGATGGACCAGGGCTGGCTGATCGCGCCCGGCATCCTCTTCAGCCCGACCCGCACGCCGGGCACGCTGATGCGCATCAATTTCGCGACCTCGCAGGACCCGAAGTTCTGGCACGCCTTGGAGCGCGCCCGCGAGGCGCTCCGGCGCTGAGCCGCGATCGGCCGCCGATGACGCCACGACGGATGACCCGCGATGACGCGCCCCGAGGCGACGCGACGCGCGCCGTCAGCGGCGCTCGGGCGGCGGCGCGTTGTCCTCGCGGACCGGCGCATAGGGGCCGATGATCCGGTAGCTCTGCTGCAGGCGGCAGACCACCTCGACCGGCGTGCTCCACCAGGTGGCCGGCCGCACGCGCCAGTCCTTCATCGCCAGGTTGTTGTGGTTGATGAATGCGCGGGCCGGGCCCTCGGCGGCGGTCAGCGGCGTGACCCGTCCCTGCGCGTCGACGCGGAACTCGACGACCACGTCGCCGCTGTACGCGTTCATGTGCTGCGTGGCCGGATACATGGTCTTGCTGCCGAACTCGAGGTAGGGCGGGACGTCGTAGTTGCCCTTGCAGCCGGCGAGCGGGCCGGGCTGCAGCACGTTCTCCTCGTCGTAGGCGCGGCCGAACGGATTGAGCGGCTGCGTGGCGCAGGCCGCGAGCAGCGCGGACAGGAGCAACGCGGCGGCGCGCGCCGCTGATCCGGAGCGATCGATCATCTGGGGCCTCCCTGGCCGTGTCCCCTGTCGCGCGAGGCTCGCCCGACGCGGTGTGTCCTTGTCGGGCCGGATGCTAGCGGCGGCGCCTAAGATCCGCGCTCATGACCATCCCTAGCCCCTCCTCCCCCACCGACCTGGGCGCCGCGCTCGCCCAGGCCTGGTCCGACGACACGCTGCTGGACGACACCGCCTGGTCGCTCCCCGACGAGGCCGCCGCCTACGCGGCGCAGGCCGAGCTCGCGCAGCGGCTCGACTGGCTGGCGCCGGGACGCGTGCAGTTCTGGAAGTGTGGCGGCTCGTCGCGCGATGGCGCACTGGGCAGTTCGCCGCTGCCGCCCCTGCGCGCCCGCGAGGTGCGCGGCCTGCGCAACGGCGGCGACTTCGGTGACCTGTCCCTGATCGGCGCGGAGGCCGAGATCGCATTGCGCCTCGGGCGCGACGTGACGCCCGAGATGGCCGCTGCGCTGGTGCCCGGCCAGGCCGAGCACCTGATCGATGCGATGTGCGTCGCCGTCGAATGGCTGGGTTCGCGCTGGCAGCGCGGCCTGGGCGCCGACAACCTGCTGCGCCTGGCCGATGCGCAGACGCATGGCGCGCTAGCGCTGGGCCCGTGGCAGGCGTGGAAGCCGGGTCACGACTGGGCGAACCAGTCTTGCGAGCTGATCGTCGGCGACCAGGCGCCGATGGCGGGTACCGGCGGCCATGGCCTGAACGATCCCGCCTGGGTCGTGGCCGGATGGCTTCAAGCGGCGACGCGCACTGGCCTGACCGTGCCGGCGGGCAGTGTCGTCACGACGGGCTCCTGGCGCGTTGCCACGAAGCTGTCGAAGGGGGTGACGGTGACGGCGCGCTACGCCGGTCTCGGCGACCTCACGGTCAAGTCCTGACGCACCCCTCGGTCGCAAATCCGCCGCACGCGGTGACGTCTCGGGGCGCGGACAGGGCTTGGGGGTCCAGGAGGGAGCCCCCATGCCCTGGCAGTGCCGAGCTCGGTGCTGGCAGTCCGGGCACCTTGCTCCGTACCAGCACTCCGGGCGCCACGCTCGGTGCTGACAGTCCGGGCGCCGAGTTCGTTGCCACCAGTCAGGGCGCCACGCCCGGTGCTGGCAGTCCGGCCGCCTCCCTCACTTCGCCTCGAGCGCCTCCCACCGCTCCATCAGCGCCAGCAGCTCATCGTCGATCTCCGCCGCCCGGTTGGTGACTTCGGTGATCTTGGCGGCCCCTTGCTGGTAGAGCTCGGTGCTGTTGAGCAGCGCCTGCAGGTGCTTCTGCTCGGTTTCCAGCGCGCCGATCCGGGCGGGGATTTCGTCGAGCTCGCGCTGCTCCTTGTAGCTGAGCTTGCGCTTGGTCGCGACGACGGGCGCCGGTGCGGGCGCGGGCGCGGGCGCCGGAGCCGGCGCCGCGGCCGGCGCCTGGCGCGCCTTGATCTCCGCCGCGCGCTGCGACTGCTGCAGCCAGTCCTCGACGTCGCCTTCGTACTCGCGCCACTTGCCGGCGCCTTCGCTGACGATGGTCGAGGTCACGACGTTGTCCAGGAAGCGCCGGTCGTGGCTGACCAGGAACACGGTGCCGTCGTACTCGGCGAGCAGTTCCTCGAGCAGTTCCAGGGTCTCGATGTCCAGGTCGTTGGTCGGCTCGTCCAGCACCAGCACGTTGGCCGGCCGCGCGAACAGCCGCGCCAGCAGCAGCCGGTTGCGCTCCCCGCCGGAGAGGCTGGAGACCGGCGAGTCCGCGCGCGCCGGCGAGAACAGGAAGTCGCCCAGGTAGCTCTTGACGTGCTTGCGCTGGTTGCCGATCTCGATCCACTCGCTGCCCGGGCTGATGGTGTCGGCCAGCGTGGCGTTGAGGTTGAGCGCGTCGCGCATCTGGTCGAAGTAGGCGACCGTCATCTTCGTGCCCAGGCGCACCGTGCCGCTGTCGGGCGGCAGCTCGCCCAGGATCATCTTCAGCAGCGTGGTCTTGCCCGCGCCGTTGGGACCGATCAGGCCGACCTTGTCGCCGCGCAGGATGGTGCCGGTGAAGCCGTCGACGATCAGGCGATCGCCGAAGCGCTTGGAGACGTTCTCCAGCTCCGCGACGATCTTGCCGCTGGACTCGCCGGTGGCCACGTCCAGCCGCACCTTGCCCTGCACGTCGCGCGCGCGTGGCGCTCGGCGCGCATCTCATGCAGGCGCTGCACGCGCGCGACGCTGCGGGTGCGGCGGGCCTCGACGCCCTTGCGGATCCAGACCTCCTCCTGCGCCAGCAGCTTGTCGAAGCGCGCGTTGGCCAGCGCCTCGTTCTCCAGCTCATAGGCCTTGGCGGCCTGGAAGGCGGCGAAGTTGCCGGGGTAGCCGCGCAGCTGACCGCGGTCGAGCTCGACGATGCGGTTGGCCACGTTGTCCAGGAAGGCGCGATCGTGGGTGATCAGCAGCAGCGAGCCCTTGAAGCCATTGAGCAGCTCCTCCAGCCAGCGGATCGCGTCCAGGTCCAGGTGGTTGGTGGGCTCGTCCAGCAGCAGCACGTCGGGCTGCGCCACCAGCGCGCGGGCCAGCGCGACCCGCTTCTTCAGACCGCCCGACAGCTCGCCGACCCGGCGTTCGCCGTCCAGGCCCAGGCGGTGCAGCGTCTCGTCGACGCGCTGTTCCCAGTTCCAGGCGCCGATCTGCTCGATGCGCTCCTGGACCCAGCCGAGGTCGTCGTTCTCGTCATGCGCCTCGTAGCGGGCGCGCAGCGCCTTGGCCTCGGCCACGCCTTCGCTGACGACGTCGAAGATGGTGGCTTCGGGGCGCAGCTCGGGTTCCTGCGGCACGTAGACGCTGGTCAGGCCCTTCTCGAGCTGCAGCAGACCGTCGTCGAGCTTCTCGAGGCCGGCGAGGACCTTCAGCATCGAGGACTTGCCGGTGCCGTTGCGGCCGATCAGGCGACGCGGTCGCCGGTTTCGAGGGAGAAATTCGCGCCGTCGAGCAGCGGCACATGGCCGAAGGCGAGGTGGGCGTTGGAGAGGGAAAGGACAGCCATCGGGGGATTGTCCTCGATGGGCGGGGACGCCCCCTCACCCCGGCCCTCTCCCCCTCCCGGGGGCGAGGGAGTCACACCCGGGCGCGGCGACGGTCAGACCCAGACGCGGTAGGCCCAGAAGGCTTCCTCCTCGGCGACGCGGCGGCGCAG
>NZ_VOSR01000279.1:0-1057 GCF_007997345.1 Mitsuaria sp. TWR114 | reverse complement strand
GCGTGGGGCCGTCGAGGGCCGCAAGCGCCTCGGTCCAGAAGGCCTGCGGCGCGCCGGCATCCTGCCGCTGCAGCCAGCGCACGAAGTCGCCATAGCGCGGCGCGCCGCGGCAGCGCCTCGCCGGCGTAGCAGCGCAGCCATTCCGCCATCAGGCGGGCGTCGCTCCAGCCGTCGGAGAGCAGGTGGTGGCGGGTCCACACGAGCTGGTGGCGATCCTCGTCCAGCTGGATCACGGCAACCCGCGAGAGCGGCGGGCGGAGCCAGTCGATCGGGCGCGTGAGCTCGGCGCGGGCGAAGTCGGCGATGCGACGCGCGGTGTCCGCCTCGCCGCGCCAGTCCAGCCGCGTCATGGCGCTGGGCGCCTCGCGCAGCACCAGTTGCAGCGGTCGCGTCATGCCCGGTTGCCACAACACGGCGGTGCGCAGCATCGCGTGCCGCGCGACCATCACGCGCCACGCCGCTTCCAGGCGATCGGGATCGAGGTGGCGGACCTCGACGTTCAGCTGGTTCACGTAGAGGCCGGAGTCCGGCGCCTCGACCGAGTGCAGCAACATGCCTTCCTGCGTCGGCACCAGCGGGTAGACGTCCTCGATCGAGGCGGGGTCGATCGGCAGCGCGGCGATGGCGGCGGCATCGAGGAAGTCGTCGAGGCGACCGAGCGGCGATGCCGCATCGGGCGCTGCCAGCGCGCCGTCGTCGATCCGCTGCGCCGCAACGCCGAGACGGGCGATCGTCTGCAACTCGAAAATCTGCCGCGGCGTCAGATGCCATCCGGTGCGACGCAGGCGGGCAATGATCTGCAGGCTGAGGATGGAATCCCCGCCGACTTCGAAGAAGTTGTCGTGGCGGCCCACTCGGCTGATGTCCACGTCGAGCACGTCGGCCCAGACCGCGGCGATGGCGGTCTCGACCTCACCCTGTGGTGCCTCGTAGGCGGCTGCCGATGCGGTGTGGAGATCCGGCGCCGGCAGCGCCTTGCGATCGACCTTGCCGCTGGGGTTCAGCGGCAGCGTGTCGAGCACGACGATGGCGCTGGGGACCATGTACTCGGGCAAGG
>NZ_VOSR01000278.1:0-1638 GCF_007997345.1 Mitsuaria sp. TWR114 | reverse complement strand
GAGAACAGCGGCGTGCCGCCCGGCAACCCGCTGCAGCGCTGGGCCAGCGACAGCGGCGCGTGCTCGTGGTGCAGCAGGCCGGTGAGCCGCTCATGCGTCTCCCGCAAGCCCTGCGCGACGCTGCGCCCGCGCAGTTCGACCCGCAAGGGCAGCGTGTTGATGAACATGCCCATCGCACGATGCGCCTCGTCCCCGCCCTGCATGCGCCCGAACAGCACCGTGCCGAAGACCACGTCGTCTCGCCCCGCGGTGCGTGCCAGCACCAGCGCCCAGGCCAAATGGAACAAGGTCGCGGCGCTCACGCCCTGGCGACGCGCCTGCTCGCGCAACTCGGTCGAGAGCGTCACCGGCAAGGTCAAGCGCGACTCCTCGTTCGCGCTGCCATCCAGTCGCGCGTCGACGAGACCGAAAGGCGCGGTCACCTCGTCCACGCCGCCCAGCATCTGCCGGAAGAAGGCCTCGTGCTGATCCCCACTCATGCCCGCGCGCGCCTGCGCCACATAGCGGCGGTACGGCACCGGCCGGGGCAGCTCGGCATGACGCTGCTGGAGGATCAGCGCGATCTCCTCGATCATCAGCTTCTCGGCCGTGTGGTCGAGCGCGAGGTGATGACTGGGCAGCTGCAACAGCCACTGACCGCTGGCCGCATCGTGGACCGCAATGGCCCGCACCATCGGCGCGCAGCGCACGTCGATGCGGAAGGCGCGGCGATCCACATGAGCCGCCAGCCGCTCCGCGGCACGGCCCGCGGCGCGGTCGGCCTCGTCGATCGGCAGCCATTCGAGGGTGAGCGGCGCCGCGCGGCAGACGACCTGCACCGGCTCGCGCAACCCCTCCCACACGACGGCGGTGCGCAGGATGTCGTGACGCGCGATGACCTGATTCAGCGCGTCGATGAAACGCGTCAACCGTGCCTCGCCGTCGAAGCGCAGCAGCAGCGAGATCACATAGGCGTCGCCCTGCTCCTGCATCAGATGATGGAAGAGCATGCCCTCCTGCAGCGGCGCGAGCGGGTAGATGTCCTGGATGTTGGCCGCGCCGCCGGGGATCGCGGCCTCGATGCGCCGCAGCTCGGCCGTGTCGAGGTCGACCAGCGGCAGCATGCCCGGCTCGAGTGCGGTGCAGCCGGCCGGGATGGTCGCCGCATTGGCGTCGGGGTCTGCGATGGGGACGGCCACGCCCGCCGACTGGGCCACGGCTGACGCGAAATCGGCGAGTCGCGGATGAAGGAACAAGGCCCGCATCTCCGATGGCCAACCGCACTGGCGCAGTCTCGCCTGCAGCTGGATCGCGAGCAGCGAGTGCCCGCCCAATTCGAAGAAGCTGTCCCACCGGCCGACGCGCTCCACGCCGAGCAGGTCACGCCAGATCGACGCGATGGTCGCTTCGACCTCGCCCTGCGGGGCCTCGTAGGCCGCCGCTGACTGAGCATGGAGGTCCGGCGCCGGCAGGGCCTTGCGATCGACCTTGCCGCTGGGGTTCAGGGGCAGCGTGTCGAGCATGACGATGGCGCTGGGGACCATGTACTCGGGCAAGGCCCGACCGAGCGCCTCGCGCAGGATGTCGGTGTCGAGTGCGCCGTCTGGCTGCGCCGTCGCTCCGGGCTGCGCGGACGCCGCCGCGTGCGCAGAGACGTAT
>NZ_VOSR01000277.1:0-13027 GCF_007997345.1 Mitsuaria sp. TWR114 | reverse complement strand
CTGGCGCAGGCGCTGCGCGAACAGCGGATGGTCCTTGCGCAGCGACGAGCCGACGACGAAGGCGCGATCCAGCGCCGACAGCGACGCGATCGAGGTGCCCAGCCACAAGGCCTTGCCCTCGCCCGCGCGCAGCGCCGGATCGACCACGCGCAAGCGCGTGTCGATGTTCTCGCTGCCCAGGCCGCGCACCAGCTGCGCCAGCAGGTGCAGCTCTTCGACGGTGCTGTGCTCCGAGCCCAGCGCCGCGATGGACGCGCCGCCCTTTTCGGTCTTGATCTGCTTCAGGCCGTTGGCGACGTACTCGAGCGCCGTGGTCCAGTCCACCGGCTTCCATTCGCCGCCCTGCTTGAGCATCGGCGTGGTCAGGCGCTCGTCGCTGTTCAGCGCTTCATACGAGAAGCGGTCGCGGTCGGCGATCCAGCACTCGTTGACGGCCTCGTTCTCCAGCGGGACGACGCGCAGCACTTCGTTGTTCTTGACCTGGACGATCAGGTTGGCGCCGGTCGAATCGTGCGGGCTGACGCTCTTGCGGCGCGACAGCTCCCAGGTGCGGGCGCTGTAGCGGAAGGGCTTGCTCGTCAGCGCGCCGACCGGGCAGATGTCGATCATGTTGCCCGACAGCTCCGAGTCCACGGTGCGGCCGACGAAGGTCTGGATCTCGCTGTGCTCGCCGCGGTGCGCCATGCCCAGTTCCATCACGCCGGAGATCTCCTGGCCGAAGCGGACGCAGCGCGTGCAGTGGATGCAGCGGCTCATCTCCTCCATCGAGATCAACGGGCCCACGTTCTTGTGGAACACCACGCGCTTCTCTTCGGTGTAGCGCGAGGAGCCCGCGCCGTAACCGACGGCCAGATCCTGCAACTGGCATTCGCCGCCCTGGTCGCAGATCGGGCAGTCCAGCGGGTGATTGATCAGCAGGAACTCCATCACGCCCTGCTGGGCCTTGATGGCTTTCTCGCTCTTGGTGCGCACGATCATGCCCTGCGTGACCGGGGTCGCGCAGGCGGGCAGCGGCTTGGGCGCCTTCTCCACGTCGACCAGGCACATGCGACAGTTGGCCGCGATGCTCAGCTTCTTGTGGTAGCAGAAGTGCGGGATGTAGGTCCCGGCCTTCTCGGCGGCATGCATCACCATGCTGCCTTCGGGCACTTCGACCTTCTGGCCGTCGAGTTCGATTTCAACCATAGTTCTTCTCAGCGGCTCCGATCAGGCGTGCGCCGGCGACTTCGCCGTGGCGGACGGGGACGACGCGGCGGGCGCCTTGTTCTGCTGGGCCTGTTCGATCATCGCGATGAACTCGCCCTTGAAGTGCTTGAGCATCGCGCGCACCGGCATCGCGGCGGCATCGCCCAGCGCGCAGATGGTGCGGCCCTGGATGTTGTCGGCCACGGAGTTCAGCAGGTCGATGTCCTCGACGCGGCCCTTGCCGTGGGCGATGCGCTCGATCACGCGGTGCATCCAGCCCGTGCCCTCGCGGCAGGGGGTGCACTGGCCGCAGGACTCGTGCGCGTAGAAGTAGGACAGGCGCAGCAGGCTGTTGACCATGCAGCGGGTCTCGTCCATCACGATGACGGCGCCCGAGCCCAGCATCGAGCCGGCCTTGGCGATGGAGTCATAGTCCATCGTGCACTGCATCATGATGTCGGCCGGCAGCACCGGGGCCGACGAGCCGCCTGGGATCACCGCCTTGAGCTTGCGGCCGCCACGCATGCCGCCGGCGAGCTCGAGCAGCTTCTCGAACGAGGTGCCCAGCGGGATCTCGTAGTTGCCCGGACGCTCGACGTCGCCCGAGATCGAGAAGATCTTGGTGCCGCCATTGTTGGGCTTGCCCACTTCGAGATAGGCCTGGCCGCCGTTGCGGATGATCCAGGGGACCGCGGCGAAGGTCTCGGTGTTGTTGATCGTCGTGGGCTTGCCATACAGGCCGAACGAGGCCGGGAACGGCGGCTTGAAGCGCGGCTGGCCCTTCTTGCCTTCCAGCGATTCCAGCAGCGCGGTTTCCTCGCCGCAGATGTAGGCGCCGAAGCCGTGGTGCGCGTGCAGCTGGAAGCTGAAGTTGCTGCCCAGGATGTTGTCGCCCAGCAGGCCGGCCGCGCGGGCCTCTTCCAGGGCCGCCTCGAAGCGCTCGTAGACCTCGAAGATCTCGCCGTGGATGTAGTTGTAGCCGACCTTGATCCCCATCGCGTACGCCGCGATCGCCATCCCTTCGATGACGATGTGCGGGTTGTACATGAGGATGTCGCGGTCCTTGCAGGTGCCCGGCTCGCCTTCGTCGCTGTTGCAGACGAGGTACTTCGCGCCCGGGAATTGGCGCGGCATGAAGCTCCACTTCAGGCCGGTCGGGAAGCCGGCGCCGCCGCGGCCGCGCAGGCCCGAGGCCTTCACTTCGGCGATGACCTGGTCGGCGGTCATGCCCTGCCCTTCGCCCTGGGCCAGGATCTTGCGCAGCGCCTGGTAGCCGCCGCGCGCTTCATAGTCCTTCAGCGACCAGTTCTTGCCATCGAGGCCCGCGTAGATCTGCGGGGTGATGTTGCGGTCGTGGAAGCAGGTTTCCTTGCCGGTGGCCTGCCACTTCGAGAGGTCGATGTTCGCGATGTTGGTCATCGTCCAGGTCCCTCAGTTCTTGTTGGCCGCGTGGTGGGCTCTGAGCGCGTCCACCAGCTCGTCCAGCCGTTCGGCGCTCATGAAGCTCAGCATCTGGCGGTCGTTGACCAGCATCACCGGCGAGTCGGCGCAGGCGCCCAGGCACTCGCTCTGCTGCACGGTGAAGACGCCGTCGGCGGTCGTGCCGCCGGCCTCGACGCCCAGCTTCGTGCACAGGTGGTCCAGCGCCTTCTGGCCGTCGCGCAGCTGGCACGGAAGATTCGTGCAGACGTTGAGCTTGAACGCGCCCAGCTTGCGCTGGTTGTACATGTTGTAGAAGGTCGTGACCTCGTAGACGGCGATCGCCGGCATGCCGAGGTAGTCGGCGATCGCGTCCTCGGCCTCGCGGGACACGTAGCCCTGCTCCTGCTGGACGATCGACAGGCAGGCCATCACGGCCGATTGCGCCTGTTCCGCCGGGTACTTGGCGACTTCGCGCGCGAAGCGCGACTTGGTCGCGTCGCTCAAGACAAATTCAGTGCTGCTCATCGCTTCACCACTCAACGGTCAATTTCACCGAACACGATGTCCATCGTGCCGATCACGGCCACGGCGTCGGCAATCATGTGGCCCCGGGCCATCTCGTCCAGCGCGGCCAGGTGCGAATAGCCCGGCGCGCGGATCTTCAGCCGGTACGGCTTGTTGGCGCCGTCGCTGACGATGTAGATGCCGAACTCGCCCTTCGGATGCTCGACCGAGGCGTAGGCCTCGCCCTCGGGGACGCGGAAGCCTTCGGTGAACAGCTTGAAGTGGTGGATCAGCTCTTCCATGCTGGTCTTCATCGCCACGCGCGACGGGGGCGCCACCTTGTGGTTGTCGGTGATGACCGGACCCGGATTGGCCTTGAGCCACTTCACGCACTGCTGCACGATGCGGTTGGACTGGCGCATCTCCTCGACCCGCACGCAGTAGCGGTCGTAGGTGTCGCCGTTGGTGCCGACCGGGATGTCGAAGTCCATGCGGCCGTACACGTCGTAGGGCTGGGTCTTGCGGGTGTCCCAGGCGATGCCCGAGCCACGCAGCATCGGGCCGGTCAGGCCCAGGTTCAGCGCGCGCTCCGGCGACACGACGCCGATGCCCACCGTGCGCTGCTTCCAGATGCGGTTGTCGGTCAACAGCGTCTCGTAGTCGTCGACGTTGGCCGGGAAGCGGTTGCAGAAGTCCTCGATGAAATCGAGCAGCGAGCCCTGGCGGTTCTCGTTGAGCTTGTCGATCGCCTTCTGGTTCTTGATCTTGCTGACCTTGTACTGCGGCATCGAATCCGGCAGATCGCGGTACACGCCACCCGGACGGAAGTAGGCCGCGTGCATGCGCGCACCCGACACCGCCTCGTACATGTCGAAGATGTCCTCACGCTCGCGGAAGCAGTAGATGAGGATGTTCATCGCGCCGCAGTCGATGCCGTGCGCGCCCAGCCAGAGCAGGTGGTTCAGGATGCGGGTGAGCTCCGCGAACATCACGCGGATGTACTGCGCGCGCTCGGGGACCTCCAGGCCCAGCATCTTCTCGATGGCCAGGCAGTAGGCATGCTCGTTGGCCATCATCGACACGTAGTCGAGGCGGTCCATGTAGGGCAGCGACTGGATGAAGGTCTTGGACTCGGCCAGCTTCTCGGTGGCGCGGTGCAGCAGGCCGATGTGCGGGTCGGCGCGTTGGATCACTTCACCGTCCAGCTCGAGCACCAGGCGCAGCACGCCGTGGGCGGCCGGGTGCTGGGGGCCGAAGTTCAGGGTGTAGTTCTTGATTTCGGCTGGCATGCTCACAGGCCCCCGTAGTTGTCTTCGCGAATCACGCGCGGGGTGATCTCGCGCGGCTCGATCGTGACCGGCTGGTAGATCACGCGCTTCTGCTCGGGGTCGTAGCGCATCTCGACATGGCCCGTCACCGGGAAGTCCTTGCGCATCGGGTGGCCGATGAAACCGTAGTCCGTGAGGATGCGGCGCAGGTCCTCGTGGCCCTCGAAGATGATCCCGTACAGGTCGAAGGCCTCGCGTTCGAACCAGTTGGCGGCGTTCCAGATCGGCGTCACCGCGGCCACCGACGGGAAATCGTCGTCAGGCGCGAAGACCTTGACGCGCAGGCGCCAGTTCTTGTTGATCGACAGCAGGTGCGAAACCACCGCGAAGCGCGCGCCGTCGTAGGCGCCGTCCTTGTAGGCCGAGTAGTCCACGCCGCACAGGTCGATCAGTTGCTCGAAGCGCAGCTCCGAGTGATCGCGCAGCAGCTTGGCGACGTTGAAGTAGTCCTTGGCCGCGACGGTGATCGTGATTTCGCCCAGCTCGCGCTTGAGCGCGACGATCTGCTCGCCGAGCACGGATTGCAGCGCCGCCTGCAGGGTGTCGAGTTTCATGGTCATGGGAATCAGCCTGCTTCTGCTCAGCGAGCGATGGTGTTCTCGCGACGGATCTTGGCCTGCAGCTGCAGGATGCCGTAGAGCAGCGCCTCGGCGGTCGGCGGACAGCCCGGGACATAGACGTCGACCGGGACGATGCGGTCACAGCCCCGCACCACCGAATAGCTGTAGTGGTAGTAGCCGCCGCCGTTGGCGCAGCTGCCCATGGACAGCACCCAGCGCGGCTCGGCCATCTGGTCGTAGACCTTGCGCAGGGCGGGCGCCATCTTGTTGCACAGCGTGCCGGCCACGATCATCAGGTCGGACTGGCGCGGGCTCGGACGGAACAGCATGCCGAAGCGGTCGATGTCGTAGCGCGCGGCGCCCGCGTGCATCATCTCGACCGCGCAGCAGGCGAGACCGAAGGTCATCGGCCACAACGAGCCGGTCTTGGACCAGTTCACCAGCTTGTCCAGCTGGGTGGTCATGAAGCCTTCCTTCAATACGCCTTCGTTACCCATATCGAATTTCCAATCTTTCGAGATCAGCGGAGAAGGACCTTCGAGCGCGCGACCGTCGCCTTGACGCCGCGTTGACGCGTTGCCCTTCCCTAACGGACACGCGCCCGAAACGGGCGCTGTGTCCTGATGCGTTCGCGGGCCCGGCGCGTCGCCGCGGGCCCGCGGTCGGGTCGTCACTCCCAGTCGAGCGCGCCCTTCTTCCATTCGTAGGCGAAGCCCACGACCAGGATGCCCAGGAAGATCATCATCGCCCAGAAGCCTTCCGGACCGATCTCGCGCAGCGAGACCGCCCAGGGGAACAGGAAGGCGATTTCCAGGTCGAAGAGGATGAAGAGGATGGCGACGAGGTAGTAGCGCACGTCGAATTTCATGCGCGCGTCCTCGAAGGCCTCGAAGCCGCATTCGTAGGGGCTGTTCTTTGCCGCGTCAGGGCGACGCGGACCCGCCAGGAAGCCCAGCACTTGCGGGGCGATACCCACTCCGCAACCGACCAGGATGAAAAGGATGACGGGCAGGTATTGTTCCAGGCTCACGGCTTGCTCTCGTTTTGATGCCGGGATCGAGATACTGCCGCAGTGGGCGGCAATTCCAATTCCCAACGTGTCACCGAAGATTGGCGGGCCAGGGCCGACCAACGATTCGGCAAAAGCAACGGGCGCGCCGCCAGCGATTATCCAATCGCTCACGGACCGCGCCCGCCTAGGACTCCGGAAATTCGCACACGCCTGTCGCGTGGAGATTCCCCCGAATCCTTCAACCTGCTTGATCTGCTTCGATCCGGCTTTCCGGCTAGATCACGAAGACCATGGCAGGCCGATTTATCTGGTGCCGACGGCGAGACTCGAACTCGCACAGCTTTCGCCACTACCCCCTCAAGATAGCGTGTCTACCAATTTCACCACGTCGGCTGGTTGTCACCCTTCAGTGACTTTGTCTTGACGGCTCGCGTTTCAGACAGCCTCGAATTCTATAGCGCTTTCTGAGCGACAAAAAGAAACCGAAGCAATTTTGTCGAGGAGCTTGCGCTTGCCGCCCATCTCTGTCAGTTCGAGGCGCCCGAGGCCGCCGCCGAAGGCGCGGCCTGAGGAGCGATCGACGCACCGGGCAGCGCCGCGGCCGATGCCGGGGAGGCCGGCGTGGCGGCACGTTCCAGCAGCTGCTCGCCCGCCGTCGGGCCGGCACCGATGCCGCCCTCGCGATGGCTGCCCATGTAGGCCAGCGCCAGCGTCGCCACGAAGAAGATCGTTGCCGCGACCGCGGTCGAGCGCGACAGGAAGTTGGCGCTGCCGGTCGCGCCGAACAGCGAGCCCGAGGCCCCGCTGCCGAACGAGGCCCCCATGTCGGCACCCTTGCCGTGCTGGACCAGCACCAGGCCGATCATCGCCAGTGCCGCGATCAGCTGTACCACCAGCACCAGGTTCATCATCACTTGCATTGCTTCTTTCTCCAGGAACCTTGAACGCCGGACTTCAGCCGGCGGCGCGGCAGATCGCCGCGAAATCGGCCGCCTTCAGCGCGGCGCCTCCAATGAGGCCGCCATCGATGTCGGGCTGCGCAAACAGTTGGACGGCGTTGTCGGGCTTGACGCTGCCGCCGTACAGGATCTGCATCTGATCGGCCTTCTGCGTGGCCGCGCGCAACTGCTGGCGCAGCAGCGCATGGACCTGCTGGGCCTGCTCCGGCGTGGCCGTCAGGCCGGTACCGATCGCCCACACCGGCTCGTAGGCCACGACGATCTCGCCGATGCAGTGCGTCAGCGTGTGGATCACCGCCGCCAGCTGGCGCTTGACGACCTCTTCCGTCTTGCCACCCTCGCGCTCGGCCAGCGTCTCGCCGACGCAGACGATCGGCGTGACGCCATGCGCCAGCGCCGCCTTGGCCTTGTCGGCGACCAGCTGGTCGCTCTCCGCGTGGTAGGCACGGCGCTCCGAGTGCCCCACGATCGCGAAACGGCAGCCGATGTCCGCCAGCATCGCCGAGGACACCTCGCCGGTGTAGGCGCCCTGCTCGTGCGTGGACACGTCCTGCGCACCGTAGGCCATCTGCGTGCCGGTCAGCGCCAGCGCCGTCTCCGTGATGTACGGGAAAGGCACGCACACGGCCACCTGGGCGTTCCACGGACCCGCTTCCTTGAGGCCCGCCAGCAGCACGGCGTTCGACGCACGGGTGCCATGCATCTTCCAGTTGCCGACCACCAGTTTCTTGCGCATCAGATCAACTCCCTTGAAACCGAAAAATCCCGCGAGCGCGCTGGATGCTCACCAACTCAGCACGATCTTGCCGACGTGCTCGCCCGATTCCATCAGCGCGTGAGCCGCGGCCGCCTCGGACGCCGGCAACTGCCTGAAGATCACCGGCGCGATGGCACGGGACTCGAGCAGCGGCCAGACCCGCTCGCGCAGCGCGCGGGCGATGCCGGCCTTGAATGCGATCGGGCGCGGACGCAGCGTCGAGCCGGTGATCGTCAGACGGCGACGCAGGACTTGGCCCGCGTCGAACTCCGCCTTCACGCCGCCCTGCACCGCGATGATCACGGCGCGGCCGTCATCCGCCAGGCACTGCACGTTGCGCGCGACATAGCTGCCGGCCACCATGTCCAGGATCACGTCGACGCCGCGACCGCCGGTCGCCGCGTTCACCACCTCGACGAAGTCCTGCTCGCGATAGTTGATCGCGACGTCGGCGCCCAGCGCCTGGCAGGCCTTGGCCTTGTCCGCAGTGCCGACGGTGACCAGCACCGTCGAGCCCAGCGCCTTCGCGATCTGGATCGCGGTGACGCCGATGCCCGAACTGCCGCCATGCACCAGCAGGCTTTCGCCGGGCTGCAGGCGGGCGCGCTCGAAGACGTTGCTCCAGACGGTGAAGAAGGTCTCCGGCAGGCTGGCGCCTCGGCCATGCTCCAGCCCTTGGGGACCGGCAGGCACTGGACCACCGGCGCCACGCACAGCTCGGCATAGCCGCCGCCCGCGACCAGCGCACAGACCGCGTCGCCCACCTTCAGGCCAGCTTCGGCCAGCGCCTGCGCATCCCCCGCCTCGACAACACCCGCGACCTCCAGGCCCGGCAGATCGCTGGCACCCGCCGGCGGCGGATACGCGCCCTTGCGCTGCAGCACATCCGGACGGTTGATGCCGTAGGCCTGCACGCGGATCAGGCACTCGCCGACCCCAGCGACGGGGTCGGCGCGCTCGATCAGCTGCAGGACCTCCGGTCCGCCAGGCTGCGTGATGGCAATGGCCTTCATGGCAGGTCGGGTCGCGGTGTATCGAAGCCGGAAGCCGGGCCGATTACTCGGCCGAGCCTTCGCCGTGAGCCGGAGCGACCGGCGCCGCGTCGCGGTCCAGCAGCGCCTTCATCGACAGCTTGATGCGGCCCTTCTCGTCGGTCTCCAGGACCTTGACCTTGACGATCTGGCCTTCGCTCAGGAAGTCGGTGACCTTCTCCACGCGCTGGTGGGCGATCTGGCTGATGTGCAGCAGACCGTCCTTGCCCGGCAGGATGTTGATCAGCGCGCCGAAGTCCAGGATCTTGGTGACCGGGCCTTCGTAGACCTTGCCGATCTCCGCTTCGGCGGTGATCTGCTCGATGCGCTTCTTGGCCAGCTCGGCCTTGTCGCCGTCGGTCGACGCGATGGTGATGGTACCGTCCTCGGCGATGTCGATCTGCGTGCCGGTCTCTTCGGTCAGCGCGCGGATGGTCGCGCCGCCCTTGCCGATCACGTCACGGATCTTCTCCGGATTGATCTTCATCGTGTACAGGCGGGGCGCGAACTGCGAGATCTCGGCGTTGGCCGATCCCATCGCGTCGACCATCTTCTCCAGGATGTGCAGACGCGCTTCCTTGGCCTGCGCCAGGGCGACCTGCATGATCTCCTTGGTGATGCCCTGGATCTTGATGTCCATCTGCAGCGCGGTGATGCCCGAGGTCGTGCCGGCCACCTTGAAGTCCATGTCGCCCAGGTGGTCCTCATCGCCCAGGATGTCGGTCAGCACGGCGAAGCGGTTGCCGTCCTTGATCAGGCCCATGGCGATGCCGGCGACGTGCGCCTTCAGCGGCACGCCGGCGTCCAGCAGCGA
Organism: Mitsuaria sp. TWR114; assembly: GCF_007997345.1. Classification (NCBI taxonomy): domain Bacteria; kingdom Pseudomonadati; phylum Pseudomonadota; class Betaproteobacteria; order Burkholderiales; family Sphaerotilaceae; genus Roseateles; species Mitsuaria sp. TWR114. The sequence continues at coordinate 3,455 of NZ_VOSR01000277.1, read as the reverse complement.
CAGGCAGCCGCCGCAGACCGAGGCCATCGACGACGAACCGTTGGACTCGGTGATCTCCGAGACCACGCGGATCGAGTACGGGAAGTCTTCCTTGCTCGGCAGCACCGCGACCAGCGCGCGCTTGGCCAGGCGGCCGTGGCCGATTTCGCGGCGCTTGGGGCTGCCCACGCGGCCCGTTTCGCCGGTGGCGAACGGGGGCATGTTGTAGTGCAGCATGAAGCGCTCGGAGTACTCGCCGGCCAGCGCGTCGATGACTTGCGCGTCGCGGTCGGTGCCCAGCGTCGCGGCGACCAGCGCCTGCGTCTCGCCGCGGGTGAACAGCGCCGAGCCGTGAGCGCGCGGCAGCACGCTGTTGCGGATCTCGATGGCGCGGACGGTGCGGGTGTCGCGGCCGTCGATGCGCGGCTCGCCGGCCAGGATCTGGCCGCGCACGATGCGGGCTTCGATCTCGAACAGCAGGCCGTCGACTTCCACGCCGTCGAAGGCGACGCCTTCCGCGGTCAGGGCGTCCTTGACCTTGGCGTAGGCGCTGCGGCAGGCCTCGGTGCGGGCCTGCTTGGAGCGGATCTGGTAGGCGGCGCGCAACTCTTCCTCGGCCAGCGCGGTGACCTTGGCGATGAAGCCCTCGTCCTTGGCCGGGGCGGTCCAGTTCCAGGACGGCTTGCCGGCTTCGCGGACCAGCTCGTTGATCGCGGCGATCGCGATCTTGCCCTGGTCGTGGCCGTAGGTGACGGCGCCCAGCATGATGTCTTCGCTCAGCTGGTCGGCTTCCGATTCGACCATCAGCACGGCGGCTTCGGTGCCGGCGACCACCAGGTCCAGCTTCGAGTCGATCAGCTGGGTCTTGCCCGGGTTCAGCACGTACTCGCCGTTGACATAGCCCACGCGCGCGGCGCCGATCGGGCCGTTGAACGGGATGCCCGAGATCGCCAGCGCGGCGCTGGTGGCGATCATCGCGGCGATGTCGGCCTGGACTTCCGGGTTCAGCGAGACGGTGTGGATGACAACCTGGACTTCGTTGAAGAAGCCTTCAGGGAACAGCGGGCGGATCGGGCGGTCGATCAGGCGCGAGGTCAGGGTCTCGAGCTCGCTCGGACGGCCTTCACGCTTGAAGAAGCTGCCGGGGATCTTGCCGGCGGCGTAGGTCTTCTCGATGTAGTCGACGGTCAGCGGGAAGAAGTCCTGGCCAGCCTTGGGGGCCGACTTGGCGACGACGGTCGCCAGGACCACGGTGTCCTCGATGTTCACCAGGACGGCGCCGCTGGATTGACGGGCGATCTCGCCGGTCTCCATCACGACTTGATGCTGGCCCCATTGGAAGGTCTTGGTGACCTTGTTGAACATGCTCATTCGAGTTCTCCTCAGTTCAGGGATGCGCCGCTCGCGGTGCGGCGCGGAACCGGGAGTGAAGCTGGGTTTGGCGGGATGCCATTCCAGAGCGCCTGCTTGCCCGGCCCCTGCCGGCAAGCGCATTGGAATGACACAGCAGCGCCACGTCAGCCCGACTCCATCGTCTTCTCAGGCGGCCTGCCCTGCGGGCGGGCGGCCTGACCGGCGACTGGACCGGCGGCGGGCCGTCCGGAACGCTCCGGCAGCGGCTCGCAGAAACGACAAAGAGCCTGTTGGAATCGGACCAATCAGGCTCTTTGCATGCACGCGCGACTTACTTGCGCAGACCCAGCTTCTGGATCAGGGCGGTGTAGCGGTCAGCGTCCTTGTTCTTCAGGTAGGCCAGCAGGCTCTTGCGCTGGTTGACCATCTTCAGCAGGCCGCGGCGGCCGTGGTGGTCCTTGGCGTGCAGCTTGAAGTGGGGGGTCAGCTCGTTGATGCGAGCGGTCAGCAGGGCGACCTGGACTTCGGGGGAGCCCGTGTCGTTGGCGCTGCGGGCGTTGGCCTTGACGATGTCGGCCTTGTTCAGATCGGCGATGGACATGATGCGTTCCTTGTTCCGGAATGGTTCGGAAGGTCCGCCGGGCATGGCCGATGAAGGCTGCGAGTGCGCTGACGGTTTCCGAGGATTGACTTGCGGTCACAGGTGAAACCGACCCGTGCCGTGCTGGCTGTTTCCCTGGACGGGCCAGGCAAAACAGCGCGCAGTATATACGAATCGGGCATCGAATCGGCGCTCGCCCAGAGCCGACGGCCCTGGCGCCCCGCCCGGCCGCGGCGGCGGCGATCAGTCCGGGCGGCGCATCCGGCAGTTCGAAGGCTGCGCCGCCTGCGACGCATCCAGGTAGCGCAGGGTGCGGAAGCCGTAGCCCGATCCCTCGTTGTCGTGCGGCACGCCGGCCTCCCCGGCGCGGCGCATCACGCTGACGTACAGCGGCTGCTGGAGCTGGTGATCGGCCGCCCGCATCACGCCCTCGTGGGCGATGCCCAGCGGCCGGCCATCGAGCTTCAGCCCCTCGAGCGCCGTCGCCACCGCCTGGGGCGACATCGTGCCGGCCCGCTCCATCGCGGCGACCAGCATCTCCACCATCAGCTGCATGCGGGCATGCAGGTAGTCGTGCTCCGGCTTCGGGAAGCGCTGGCGGAAGGCGGCATAGAAGCGCTCCGCGTCGGGGGTGCCGACATTGGGATGCCATTCGGCCACGGCCAGCACCCGGTCGACGCCCGCCTCGCCGAGCACGCCCGGCACGCCCAGCGCATTGCCGTAGAAGGTGTGGAAACGCGCCGTCAGGCCGATGTCCTTGGCCGCCTTGATCAGCAGCGTCAGGTCGTTGCCCCAGTTGCCGGTCAGCACCGCCTGGGCGCCACTGGCGCGGATCTTGGTCGCGTAGGGCAGGAAGTCCTTCACGCGGCCCAGCGGATGCAGCTCGTCGCCGACGATGCGCAGGTCGGGCCGGCGCCGGGCGAGCATCGCCCTCGCCTGCTCGCGCAGGTGCTGGCCGAAGCTGTAGTCCTGGTTGATCAGGTAGATCGTCTTCAGCGCCGGGTCCTGGGCGATCACCTCGACCAGCGCGGCCAGCCGCATGTCGGTGTGGGCGTCGAAGCGGAAATGCCAGAAGCTGCACTGCGCGCCAGTCAACGCGGGATCGACGGCAGCGTAGTTCAGGAACAGCGCGCGGCGCGTCGGCTCGCGCGCGTTGTGCTTCTCCAGCGCCGCGATCAGCGCGCCGGCGACCGCCGAGCTGTTGCCCTGCAGCACGACCGGGATGCCCTGGTCGGTCGCAGCGCGCAGCATGGACAGCGACTCCTCCACCGAGCCCTTGCTGTCGAAGCGCACCAGCGCCAGTCGCCGACCGCCGCCGCAGCCGCACGCCGCCGCGCGCGTTGACACGCTCGGTGGCCCAGACCAGGTTGCGGAACACCGCTTCGCCGCCGTTGCCCAGCGGACCGGACAGGCCCTCGATCAGCGCGAGCCGGATGGGCGCCGCCGGCTCGCCCTCCGGGAGCGATGACGCGGAAAACGAAGAAGCGGAAACGGCATTCGACCCGGTCGCCACGCCGGTCGC
>NZ_VOSR01000276.1:0-787 GCF_007997345.1 Mitsuaria sp. TWR114 | reverse complement strand
CGGCAGGCCGCGCAGCGCCAGGTAGCGCCGGCGCGCCTCCCGCCAGGCCGCGGTGCCGACCTGCGACTGCGAGTCGTCGCGCTCCAGCGCGGCCAGGCCGGACTGCTGGTAGGCGGCCAGGTCCTGCTCCACCTGCGCGCGGGTCACCGGCGCGGCGGCGGCGGGTTCGCCGGCGAAGGCGACCGACATCAGACCGGCCAGCAAGGCGCCGCCGAAGGTGAGGGCCAGCACCAGGCGTTGCGGCTGGAAGCGCGGACGGAAAGTCATTGGGGACGGATTCATCTGGAACTCCTTGGATCGGGGTTGCCCGGCGGCACGGGCCCGCCACCCTGTGCGGCGGACCGCCGACGGGACGGCGGATCGCGGTGCGCCGGGTCCGGGGACACCGTCTCCGCGATGGGATCGATCGGACCAGAGCGCGGCCCGCCGGCCTATCCGACCGAGCGGCGGTCCTTCCCATACCTGGGTTTCATCCCTCCCCTTCCCAGGGCGACGCGTCCGAGACCCGCGCTCCGCCCTCCTCATCCCTTCGCACAGGATGTCCCGGCGCCGCGCCTGGCCGGCCGCGCAGGCGCGGATCCGACCGCCCCGCCCATCGACGCGAGCCGAGGCCACGGTCAGGCGTCCGCCATCGCCGCGACGCCGGCGGGATGCGGCGCCGTCGGCGTGCTCCGTGCGCCGGCACTCGGCAGTTGCAAGGTGACCAGCGTGCCGCCCTCGCGGCCCGGCTCGAAGGCCAGCGTGCCGGCATGGGCGTCGACGATGGACTTGCAGATCGCCAGCCCCA
>NZ_VOSR01000275.1:0-9540 GCF_007997345.1 Mitsuaria sp. TWR114 | reverse complement strand
GCCAGGCCCAGGCCGCTGCCGGTGACCTTGGACTCACTGCCGCGCTCGAAGCGGCGCAGCGCGCGCTCGCGCTCCTGCGGCGGGATGCCGGGACCGTTGTCCTCGACCTCCATCCGCGACCACTCCCCGTCGCAGCCGGTGCGCACCGTGATGCGCGGCGCCGGTCCGGCGTAGTTCAGCGCGTTGTGCAGCACATTCGCCAGCAGCTCGCGCAGCAGGAAACCCTGGCCCAGCGCGGGCGCGCTGTCCAGCTCGAACTCGATGTCCGCGCCCGACTGCAGCGCGCGCGGCACCCAGTCCTCGGCCACCTGGGCCGCGATGTCGCGCAGGTCCAGCGGCTGCTCGCGGCCGCCGGGTTCGGCCTCGGCGCGCGCGATCGAGAGCATCTGCGTCGCCAGCCGCGCGCTGCGGTCCACCGAGCCCTGCAGGCGCTTGAGCACCGGCTCCATCTGCGGGTCGTGCGGCTCCAGCAGGGCCAGGTCGATCTCGGTGCGCAGCGAGGTCAGCGGCGTGCGGAGCTGGTGGGCCGCGTTGGCCAGGAAATCCTGCTGCGCCGACGACGCCCGCCGCAGCCGCTCGAACAGCCGGTTGAAGGCCGCGATCAGCGGCCGCAGCTCGCCCGGCACGTCGGGCTGCAGCGGCTCCAGGCGCGCCAGGTCGCGCTGCTCCAGCTCGGCGCTCAACCGCGCCAGCGGCCGCAGGCCGCGATAGGTCGCCCACCAGCCCGCGCCGGCCAGCAGGATCGCCATGCCGCCGATCAGCAGCACCACGACCACCGCCAGCTGCCGCTGCAGCGCATCGCGCTTGTTGAGGGTCTCGGCGACCAGGATCTGGCAGACCGAGCGGCCGCAGGTGGCGCCCAGCGCCGCGGCGCGCAGCGACTCGCCGTCCAGCGTCGCCAGCGTGAAGAACCATTCGTTGGGTTTGCGCCGCGGCAGCTGGAGCCGCGCCAGCGGCGCGTCGCCGAGCAGCACCTCGCCGGCCGGGTCGAGGACGAGGTAGTAGATCCGGTCGGTGCGGTCGAAGCGCAGCGCGCGGTCGGTCGCGCCGGAGACGTCGACGAACACGGTGCCGTCGCGCTCGCGCAGCAGGCTGGCCACGGCCAGCGCGGTGTCGCCCAGCGCCTGGTCGAGCCAGGAGATGGCCGTGTCGTGCATCACGTCGTAGAGCACCAGGCCGGCGGCCGGCACCGCCACCAGCACCGGGGCCATCAGCCAGATCAGCAGCCGCTGCTTGAGACTGAAGGTGCGGTGGCGCGGCGTGTCGCTCATGCCGCGCGTCAGGCCTTCGCCGCCGGCGCGGCGGGCATCTCCTCGAGCAGGTAGCCCAGGCCGCGCACGGTGCGCAGCTGCAGCCCGGCCGGCTCGATCTTGGCGCGCAGCCGCGAGACGCAGACCTCGATCGCGTTGTCGCTGACGCCCTGCTCCCAGCCGTTGCTGGCCGAGGCGATCTGCTCCTTGGCCACCACCTTGCCGGCACGCGCCAGCAGGAAGCCCAGCACGTCCCACTCGCGCGCCGACAGCGCCAGCGGTTCCTCGGCGATGAAGGCGCGGCGCGCCTCCAGGTCCATGCGCAGCGTCGACAGCCGCAGCTCGTTGCCGGTGCGCGCCTGGCTGCGGCGCACCAGCGCGCGGGCGCGGGCGATCAGCTCGCTCAGGGCGAAGGGCTTGACCAGGTAGTCGTCGGCGCCGCTGTCCAGGCCCTGCAGCCGGTCGGCGAGCAGGTCGCGCGCGGTCAGCATCAGCGCCGGGATCGACACGCCGCGCTGGCGCAGGCCGCGCAGCCAGTCCAGGCCGGAGCCGTCCGGGAGCTGCCAGTCGACCAGCAGCGCATCGAACTCCTCATGCTGGCGCGGCAGCAGTTCGGCCAGGCGGCGGGCCCAGGTCACGGCATGGCCTTCGTCGCGCAGGAAATCGCGCAGGGCCTCGCCAAGCAATTCGTCGTCTTCGAGCAGCAGGAGTCGCATGGGCGTGCGGCGGGCAGCCGCGGGAAAGGAGGCCGTCGGGCCGAAAACGATACCAGCGGCCACCGGTTGGTCCGGCCGCGGCGCGCACTGTGCGGACTGTCGCAGAACTTCAGCCGGCCTTCAGCTTGGCTTCAGTCGAACTTCAGGGCGGCGGTGCCCACTGCGAGGCCGTGAACACGCCTCCCCTCTCCCCCTTGCCGCTGGGCGCCGGATCGGCGTCCGCGCCCGTCCTTTCCCCTGTCGGCGCGCTGCGCCTGCCGGACCTGCGCCGCGGCTGGCTGGTCGCGCTGGCGGGGCTCACTGCGCTGCTGCTCTGGGATGCGGCCGGCTGGGACCTGGCCGTGGTGCGGCTCTTCGCCGATGCGCACGGCTTCGCGCTGCGCGACCACTGGCTCACCTCGGGCCTGCTGCACCAGGGCGGGCGCTGGGTGGCGACCGGCCTGGCGGTCGTGTTGCTGATCAACGCGCTGCGACCCCTGTGGCCGGGACTGACGCGCCGCGAGCGCTGGGGCGCCGTCGCGCTGACAGCGGTCAGCCTGGTGCTGATTCCGCTGATGAAGCAGGGCAGCAACACCAGCTGCCCGTGGGACCTGGCCGAATTCGGCGGCGTCGCGCATTACGTGTCGCACTGGCGCTTTGGCGTCGGCGACGGCGGACCGGGGCACTGCTTCCCATCGGGTCATGCGAGTTCCGCCTTCGCCTTCTTCAGCCTCTTCTTCATGCTGCGCCGCGCCTATCCGCGGCAGGCGCGGATCGCACTGGGCGCGGTGCTCGTGTTGGGCACGCTGTACGGCCTGGCGCAGATGGCGCGCGGCGCGCATTACCCCAGCCACACGATGTGGACCGCCTGGATCTGCTGGACGCTCGCGGTCGCTGCCGCGCCGGCGCTGCGAGCCCGCGACGCCGACGCGGGTACATGAGGGATTCATCGACCTGACGGCCCTGGCCTCCCAGAATCGGCGCTCCCTCAACCGACTCTGGAGAGATGCGATGGGCAAGAAGCTGCTGCTGCTGGCGGGCGACTACGTCGAGGACTACGAGTTGATGGTGCCGTTCCAGGCGCTGCAGGCGGTGGGACACCGGGTCGATGCCGTCTGTCCGGGAAAGAGGGCCGGCGATTTCGTGCTCACGGCCATCCACGACTTCGAGGGCGCGCAGACCTACTCGGAGAAGCCGGGCCACCGTTTCACGCTGAACGCCAGCTTCGACGCGATCAAGCCGCAGGACTACGACGGACTGGTGATCCCGGGAGGCCGGGCCCCCGAGTACCTGCGCACGATGCCTGGCGTCCTGCCGCTGGTGCAGCACTTCTCCCAGGCCGACAAGCCGATCGCCGCGATCTGTCACGGCGCGCAACTGCTGGCCGCCGCCGGCATCATCCGTGGCCGCAAGGTATCGGCCTACCCCGCGTGCGCCGCGGAGGTGGAGCTGGCTGGCGCCAGTTATGCCGACATCCCGGTCGACCAGGCGGTCACGGACGGCAAGCTGGTCACCGCGCCCGCCTGGCCCGCGCACCCCGCCTGGATCGCCCAGTTCCTGCAGGTGCTCGGCACAAAGATCAGCCACTGACTCCTCCCCCAAAGTCCCCGCTCGCAAAACCGTCGAAGGACGGAGGTGATGGGGGACGGCAGGGCGTGGGGTTTTGGCGCTCGCCGCCAAGGCCCCATGCCCTGGCGGCCAACGCCCCGGCCTGCGCATGAACTCCACCTGCGCCCTCCGCCGACCCATGAAAAATGGGCCCACATGGGGCCCATCCACTCCGTAACCGCGAGAAACCCGCGGCTGTGGATCAGGGATACAGACCACGCTCTTCACGGGCCTGCAGCACGCGCGTGCAAGCGACCGTGAACGCCGCCGTCCGCAGCGGGATCTTGTGCTGCTCGGCCGTGTCCCAGATGCCCTTGAACGCGCCGACCAGGATCTTGTCCAGGCGGACGTTGATCTCGTCCTCGGTCCAGAAGAACGACGAGAAGTCCTGCACCCACTCGAAGTAGGAAACGGTCACGCCGCCCGCGTTGGCGATCACGTCGGGGACGACGATGATGCCGCGGTCCGCCAGCACGGCGTCGCCGTCGGGCGTGGTCGGGCCGTTGGCGCCTTCCAGCACCAGGCGGGTCTGGACGCGCTTGGCGCGCTCGCCCGACAGCTGGCCTTCCAGCGCGGCGGGGATCAGCACGTCGGACTTCACGTCCCAGAAGTTCTCGTTGTCGATGCGGTCCGCGCCCTTGAAGCCGGCGACGCCGCCGGTGTGGCCGACGTGCTCCAGCAGCGAGGCCATGTCCATGCCGCTGTCGTTCTGGATGGTGCCGGTGTGGTCTTGCACGGCCACGACGATCGCGCCGTTGGCGGCGAACATCTTGGCGGCCACCGAGCCCACGTTGCCGAAGCCCTGCACCGCGACGCGGGCGCCTTCCATGTTGATGTTCAGGCGGCGCATCGCTTCGCGGCCGACGACGAACACGCCGCGGCCGGTGGCGGCCACGCGGCCCAGCGAGCCACCCAGCGGGATCGGCTTGCCGGTGACGACGCCGGTGGCGGTGGCGCCGACGTTCATCGAGTAGGTGTCCATCATCCAGGCCATGATCTGGCCGTTGGTGTTGACGTCAGGCGCGGGGATGTCCTGGGTCGGGCCGATGATGATGCCGATCTCGCTGGTGTAGCGGCGGGTGACCTTTTCCAGTTCCTTCAGCGACAGCGTCTTGGGGTCCAGGCGGATGCCGCCCTTGGCGCCGCCGTAGGGCAGGTTCACCGCGGCGTTCTTGACCGTCATCCAGGCCGACAGCGCCATCACTTCTTCCAGCGTGACGTCCGGGTGGTAGCGCACGCCGCCCTTGCCGGGACCGCGAGTCAGCGAGTGCTGGACGCGGTAGCCCTCGTAGTGGGCGATGGTGCCGTTGTCGAGTTCGATGGGGATGTCCACGATCAGCGCGCGCTTGGGGCGGCGCAGCGTTTCCACCCAGCGGGCCAGCTTGCCCAGGTAGGGCTCGACGGCGTCGATCTGGGACAGGTAGGTGCCCCAGGGACTGTTGCGCGTGGGGGAAACGAAACTCAGGTTGGGCATGAAATGCTCCGTAACTTTTCGGTGGCGCGAACGGTACCCCGAAGCCCTGCGCGTCCGCCACGTCCGGCAAAGCCGAGTACACATGCGGGCATGCGCCCGATGCATAAGGCGGGTAGTTTGCGCCTGACGCGTGACCAAAGCCAGCCCCGTCCCGCAGCGGCGGACCGCGCGTCGCGACCCGCGCCCGCTTGGCTGGGGCGCCGCTCGCCGGCCCTATGGCGAGGCCTGTCCTTGCTGCATCCGGGGCCGCCTGGGGCCGGGGGGCCAGTACCATCGCCGCCATGCTTTCCGCGCTGGACCTGACCCTCATCTACCTGATCGCCGCCGTGCTGGGCGTCGTGGTGTGCCGCTCGCTGAAGCTGCCGCCGATCCTGGGCTACCTGGTGGTGGGCGTGCTGATCGGTCCGAACGCGCTGGCGCTGGCCAGCGACGTCCCCGGCGTGCAGCACCTGGCCGAGTTCGGCGTCGTGTTCCTGATGTTCGCGATCGGCCTGGAGTTCAACCTGCCCAAGCTGCACAGCATGCGTGCGATGGTGTTCGGGCTGGGGCTGCTGCAGGTGGTGGTGACGATCGGCGGCACCATGGCGGGCAACCTCTTCCTGCGCTGGTTCTTCGGCCTGATGGGCTGGCCCTGGGACCTGGGCTGGCAGGGCTCGCTGGTGCTCGGGTCCGCGATGGCGATGAGTTCCACCGCCATCGTCGTGAAGCTGATGGCCGAGCGGCTGGAGCTCGAGAGCGAGCACGGCCGGCGCGTGATCGGCGTGCTGCTGTTCCAGGATCTGGCCGTGGTCCCGCTGCTGGTGCTGATCCCGGCGCTGGGCGGCAGCGGCACGCAGATGATCGAGTCGCTGGGCTGGGCGGCGCTGAAGGCGACGCTGCTGCTGGTGCTGCTGCTGACCGGCGGCCAGCACCTGATGCGCCGCTGGCTGACGCTGGTGGCGCGGCGCAAGAGCCAGGAGCTCTTCATGCTCAACCTGCTGCTGGTGACGCTGGGCCTGGCCTGGCTGACCGAGCATGCGGGGCTGTCGCTGGCGCTGGGCGCGTTCGTCGCCGGCATGCTGATCGCGGAGACCGAATACAAGCATCAGGTGGAGCTGGACATCCGGCCCTTCCACGACGTGCTGCTGGGGCTGTTCTTCATCACCATCGGCATGCGGCTGGACTGGCAGACGCTGGTCTTCCAGTGGCCGCTGGTCATCATCCTGACCCTGGTCCCGACGACGGCGAAGTTCGTGCTCGTGGCCGGGCTGGCGAAGCTGTTCCGCGCGCCGACCGGCGTGGCGCTGCGCACCGGCCTCTACCTGGCGCAGGCGGGGGAATTCGGCTTCGTGCTGCTGACGCTGGGCGCGCAGCACAACCTGATCGCGGCGCAATGGGTCAGCCCGGTGCTGGCGGCGATGGTGCTGTCGATGCTGATGACGCCGCTGATCATCGAGCACAGCAACCGCATCGTGATGAAGCTGTCGGCCAGCGACTGGTTGCTGCAGTCGGTGCAGCTGACGACGATCGCGAAGAAGTCGATCAAGACCGATGCCCACGTGATCATCTGCGGCTACGGCCGCAGCGGGCAGAATCTGGCGACGCTGCTGGAAGCGGAGCACATCCCCTACATGGCGCTGGACCTGGATCCGGACCGGGTGCGGCAGGCCGCGGCAGCGGGCAAGAGCGTGGTGTTCGGCGACGCGGCGCGTCTGCCCAGCCTCATCGCCGCAGGCCTGACGCGCGCGAGCGCCGTCGTCATCTCGTACCACGACACGCCGTCGGCGCTGAAGGTGCTGCACGAGGTGCGCGGGCATGCGCCGCATGTGCCGGTGGTGGTCCGGACGATCGACGACACCGATCTGGAGAAGCTGCGCGCCGCCGGCGCCACCGAGGTGGTGCCGGAAGCGATCGAAGGGTCGCTGATGCTGGCCAGCCATGCGCTGGCGCTGGTCGGCGTGCCGATGCGGCGGGTGCTGCGCATCGCGCGCGATGCGCGGGACCGGCGCTATGGGCTGCTGCGCGGCTACTTCCATGGGGCGGACGACGACACCTCGGAGGAGCGCGATCAGGCGCGGCTGCAGTCGATCAGCTTGCCGATGGCGAGTGCGCTGGAGGGCCGCACGCTCGGGGAGCTCGGGCTGACCGGATGGGGCGTCAGCGTGCTTTCGGTGCGCCGTCCCAACGGCGCGGTCAAGGACGCGAGCGACGAGCTGGTGCTGCAGGGCGGGGACACGCTGGTCATCTCCGGCACGCCCGAGGCGCTCGCGCGCGCCGAGCACGGGTTGCTGGTCGGCTGACGCCGCCCCGCGCGGGATCTGCCACTCCGAGAACTCCCTCGGCGAGGGACTCATTCAGTTCAATTTCGCAACGCGAGCTGCCGTTCGCCCACGGCTTCCGACATCACTGCCGGCATCAGCAGTCTCGAGCCCTCGCGGCTGAGGTGGCCCTGGTCGCGGTAGAGCGGCACGCCGTCGCGCTCGACCTGGCAGCTCGTGCCGTCGCACAGCAGTGGCTCGAAGCGCAGCACCGGCAGCCGCGCATCCGCCTTCGCGAGCGCCTCGATGAACGCATGCTCGGAAGCGCGCCGCTGTTCGTCGTCCTTCACATCGATCACGCAGCCCGGTGTAGCGCCGATCGTCCAGCGACGCGCCTGCCGGCGTTCCAGGCAGCCCGCGATGTCGAACGGGGCGGAAGGCGGTGGCGCCACCACCATCACCCGCTTGCCCATCGCCTTCAGACGCTTCAACGTCTCGGCCATGTCCGCCAGCAGGGCCTCTCTCATCGCCCGCTCGCCGCGCACCCGTCCGTCGTCCGACGCATCGCCGCGCGTGCGCTGCAACTCGTACTTCGACGCGTCCAGGTACTGCGTGAGCAAGCTGGACAGCACCACGGTCTCGATCTCCGGATGCCGCGCCAGCCAGCGCAGCACCGATGCGTTGAAGGCCTGGCACTGCTCGATCCACGGCGAAGCGAAGCTGTTGCCGCGGCCCAGTCCCGGTCGCACTGGCGTCAGCCCGGGGAACGGGCCGCAGGAGGACTTCGTCGCCTGCGCCAACCCCTGGTCGCTGGCCACGCGGACCAACCCCGGCACCAGGTGCATCGCGTAGGAATCGCCCCAGACCATCCAGCGCGCGCCCGGCCGCGTGCGGCAGTCCTCGCGGCCGTCGAAGGGCTCCTCGGCATCGCAGTTGGCCGACAGGCCGTAGTTGGGCTTGCGCAGCTCGACGAAGTCGATCGCCCCCGGCGCCGGCTTGTGCAGCGCCAGCACGATGCCTCCCAGCGCCAGCGCCGCCGTGCCGCTGCCCAGGATCCAGGCCCCGCGAGGCCCGGTCAGCGCCGCCTTGGCTGGCCGTTCGACGCCACGGTGCAGCAGCCACGCCAGCGGGAACGACAGCAGCACCGCGCCGATGCGCCAGGCCATCAGCGCCTGCGGATCGGCTTTCAACCCGACCCAGGCGTTGTGCAGGATCGCGATCAGCGGCCAGTGGACGAGGTACAGCGCATACGACCAGTCGCCGATGCGGATCAGCGGCGCCGCGACGCGCGGCCAGCGCTGGGGCTCGCGCAGCAGCAGGACCAGGGTCGCCAGGCCGACGACCAGCGCCGCCGGCCCCGGGTGCGCGGTGCCGAAGAACTGCGGCGCCGCGGGGACGACAAGCAGCAGCGCCCATGACGGCAGCGTCAGCGTCCTCAGGACGCGCTGACAGCGCAGGGCGCGCGCGTCGGCCGTGTCGGCCAAGGACCTCGCCGTCGCCGTTGCTGTCGCCATCGACGCCGACACGGACGTCATCAGCGCGCCGATCGATCCCAGGCCCAGTTCCCAGGCCCGCGTGGGCAGCAGGTAGAACGCACCGCCGGCGTCGATCGGCTGCCACCACACCAGCAGCGCCAGGCTGCCGAGCGTCACCGCGATGGCCGTCGCCGTCCGCAGCCGCGCGGGGCTGAAGACCAGCAGCGCGGGCAGCACCAGGTAGTACTGCTCCTCCAGCGCCAGCGACCAGAAATGCAGCAGCGGCTTGAGGTCGGAGGCGCCCTCGAAGTAGCCGGTCTGCTTCCACAGCACGAGGTTGTTGGCGAAGCCCAGCGCGCCCAGCAACTGGCCGACGAAGTCGATCTGCTCGCGGCGGTTGAGCGCCCACGGCACGAGGAGCAGCGTCGCGCCGAGCACCACGTAGGCCGACGGCAGCAGACGCCGCGCGCGCCGGCCGTAGAAGGCGCGGAAGGAGAAGTCGCCGCGCCGCAGCGCGCGCTGGATCAGGCCGGTGATCAGGTAGCCGGAGATGACGAAGAAGATGTCGACGCCAAGGTAGCCGCCCGACGCGCCGGGGATCTGCGCGTGATAGAGCAGCACCCACAGCACGGCGACCGCGCGCAGTGCCTGGATGTCGTCGCGCAGCGGCGGCTCGCCGGCCGCGTGCGGGCCTGGCGGGCGATGAGGAGAGAGCGGAGCGGGGCTTGTCACCAAGGCGTCAGGACGGAGGCGGGGAACGAAGGCGGCACGGGTGCGCCGCTGCACGGCACGGCACGGCAC
>NZ_VOSR01000274.1:0-898 GCF_007997345.1 Mitsuaria sp. TWR114 | reverse complement strand
CGGCGCGCCGGTGCCGCTGTACGACGGCAAGGCCAAGCTCACCTACGTCGACTTCTGGGCCTCGTGGTGCGGCCCCTGCCGCGAGTCCTTCCCCTGGATGAACGAGATGCAGGCCAAGTACGGCGCGCAGGGCCTGCGCATCGTGGCGGTCAACCTCGACGCCCGCCGCGACGACGCCCAGGCCTTCCTCAAGGAGGTGCCCGCCAAGGTCGCGCTGGCCTTCGATCCGAAGGGCGGTTCCGCGCAGCGCGTCGGGGTCCGGGCGATGCCGAGCTCGGTGGTGCTGGGCCCCGACGGCCGCGTGCTGATGGAGCACGCCGGCTTCCGCGCCGAGGACAAGGCCGAGCTCGAGGCCCGCATCGCCGCCGCATTGAAGGCGGCCAAAGCGCCCTGAGCGCCCTGAGCGCCATGAATGCCGCCCTGAGCGCCCGAGCTTCCCGAGCTTCCCGAGCGTCCTGAGCGCGCGATGGCGCACCCGGCGCCGCGTCCCGACACCCACCGGCGCGGCCACCCGCGCTCCGCCGCTCCCCCTTGCTTTCACCCTGGAGTCCCACGATGTCCCTGCCTCCGACGCCTCGCCGCCGCGCCCCGCTCGCGACGGCCGCCCTGGTCGCCGGCGCGACGCTGCTCGCGTTCGCGACCACCGGCTGCGCGATCCAGCCCCCCAAGCCCTGGGAGAAGGGCGCGCTCGCCCGCCCCGAGATGACGATGGGCGGCGACTGCTCGGCGACCGTTTCGCCCAGCCACATCTACACCAGCAAGGAAAACGCCTCCGGCGGCAATGGCGTGGGAGGAGGCGGTTGTGGCTGCAATTGAGTTCGAACGCGTCCCTGCTGCGGGAGCCGTCGACGCGCCCGCGACCGCGCGACGCCGGCGGCCCCGCTGCCCGACACGACCG
>NZ_VOSR01000273.1:0-1951 GCF_007997345.1 Mitsuaria sp. TWR114 | reverse complement strand
CCCTGCCCTCTCCCGCAAGCGGGAGAGGGAGTCTCGTGGCACCGCGCGCTCAGCCAACGCCGTCGAGCGCTGGCACCTTCTGCTACATCGCTGGCGCCGTCTGCCACATCGCTATCGCCGTCTGCCACATCGCTGACAGCACCTGCCACAGGCGGCATCCACCACACCGCTGGGTCTCGGCCCGAGTTACTCCCTCTCCCGCGGTGCGGGAGAGGGTTGGGGTGAGGGTCGTCGCAGCATCAGCTCCTCGGCCTTGGGCTTCACCACCTCGTTGAACACCTGCTTGCCGGTTTCCTTGACCGCCGCCTTCGCGGCCGTCTTCCCGACCACGCTGGCACTCGCGGTGACTGCCTTGCCCGCCCCGGGCGCGGTCAGCACGCTCAGCGCATTGCTGCCGAAGCTCTTGCCCGCATTGGCCGCGGCCTTCTTCACATCGCCCCCGTCGATCGCCGTGCGACCGACATCCAAGCCACCAGCGATCGCGTTCGACACCATCGACCCGACCGCCGCCACCTGGCTCACGAGCGGGATCTTCAGCGCCGCGATCGCCCCCAAGGTCGTCGAGCCGATCTTCTCGAAGATCGAAAAACCCTTCATCACCCCCGTCACGACGCGCCGCAACTTGCCGCCCTTCTCCGTGCGCGGATCGGGCTGGTTCCAGCGGCCATCCACCATCTCGCGCACCGCCGCGGGATCGCGCCAGGGAAAGGGCCGCACGGGAGGCTCAATGTCGACCTCGCCATCGGCCGGCCGCTCCGCGCGCCGTTCGACGGCGGGCGCGCCACCGGCGGCGGCCCCTCGGTGCGATCGACGCGCTCCAGAAACCGGCGCAGGTCGTTGCGCCCGATCCGGCCATCGTCCGAGGAGCGCCAGGCGTTGCTCTTGTGCCCCCGCTCGGCGTTGTCGAGCAGCCCGAACAGCACCGGATCGCCCAGCAGCACCAGCGCCGCCTCGGTGTGCGCGCGCGGCCGCTGCGGGTCCTCGGCGATGCGCCGCAGCTTGTCGCGGTCGAACAGCCGGCCGTCGAAGAAGTCGTCGGCATGGCGCTCGATCGTGCGCACCGCGCGGCGCTCCTCGGGCCGCAGCCGGATGTGGCCGGCCAGCGCGTCGGCGAGCGCGGCGCGCGGGATCGCCTCGTCCTGTGGCCGCCCGGTGATGCACTCCCATTCCTCGGGATGGCTCGCCAGGTAACGCGCCGCGGCGATCACCTGCGGCGGCCGCCGGTCCATCGGCAGCGTGCCGTCGACCAGCTCCCGCAGCGTCTCCAGCGAGGTGGTCTTCGGCAGGTAATCGGAATACTTGTAGAGCTCGCGCGCCGCGTCGTGACGGGTCATCTCCCGCACCGTCCCGCCGCCATCGGACGGCAGGTAGTTGTGGCGGAAGCTCTCCGCGCGGCGGCGGTTGTAGCGGATCAGCTCGGTGGACTCCGCGACGGTGTGCAGGTCGGTCCGGCCGATGCGGCCATCGGTGCGCCCATTGCTCGCGCTGTCCAGGCCATCCTTCAGTTCCTCGTCCGACAGCACCGTGCGCAGCGCGCGACCGAGCTCCGGCGCGGTGCGCGGATCGTCGGCGATGCGCTGCAGGTCCGGGACCGACTTGGGCTTCTCGAACAGGCGCTCGTTGCGCTGTAGCGTGGACACCGCCTGCAGGCGATTCATCGGCACCGGCACCGGATCGGAGAACACCGGCACCGGCGCCGGGCTCGCGCTGTCCGGCTCATCGCCGGACGTCGCAGCGAGAGGGTCACCGCGGCATCCAGCCGCTGCCGCCACTCCGGCGACAACCCCGGCCCGTGTTCCGCCACCGGCTCCGGCACCGCGCCGAAGTTCGGCGGCAAGGGCATGGCGGGCAGTCCCTGGTTCGCGATCGACGGGGGCATGAAGGTCTCCACAAGCTGACGTCATTGGGGCGGGCGGCCGGGCGCCCGATCGATGGGGCGGGCGGCCGGGCG
>NZ_VOSR01000272.1:0-6826 GCF_007997345.1 Mitsuaria sp. TWR114 | reverse complement strand
CAAGCGGGAGAGGGAGCAAACCTCAATCGAGCGTGACCTCGGTCCTCACCGTGCCGGCGCGATCCGCCCACGCGACCAGGCTCAGCCGCGTGCCCTGCGGCGCTCTGACCACCCATTCACCATAGGCACGATCGCCGGTGATATCCCGCTCCGGCAGGAACGCCAGCTGCGTCTGCTTCGGCGCATGCCCCTCCAGCTGCGGCCCTTCCATCCGCGGCTTGCCGCTGATGAGCCCCACTTCGGGATCCACCGGCAGGAAGATTTCGAACATCACCCCGCGGGTCTGCTTGCGCGCCAGCGCCTGCTTGGTCACGTAGGCCGGCAGCCAGCCGCTGTTGCCCACCGCCATCCGCACCCGCCACGTATCCGGCCCGAGTGCCCGGACCTCCGTCCTCAGCAACTCCAGCTTCGGCAGGCTGAGCGCGATCTGGTTCATCCACGCCGGGAACCGCGCCGCCTCGCGCTCGCGCAGGTGCGGCGGCGGGTTGCGCCAGAAGTTCATCTTGTCCCAGCCGCCGATCTCCACCGGCCCCAGCTGCGGATGCATGAACGCGGTCCACTCGACATGCGCCTGCCCGCCGCAGTGCTCGTCGCTCCACTTCAGCAGCTTGAGGTCGTCCTCGACGGGGTGGTCGCGGAACCAGTCGATCCACTTGTAGCCGGTGATGCCCGCCTCCTTGTTGGGCGACCACAGCTCCACCACCCAGAACAGCGCCCCCAGGTGCTCGTACACCCAGTCCTGCGTGCCGGTGATGACCTCCTTGGGGTGGTACTTGAACTCGTGCCAGATGCTCACCGCCGGATAACCGGTGTGCTGCTCGCCCAGCCTGGAGAAGCGCTGGTAGGCCCACAGGTCCTCGGGCGCCATCTCCTCGTCGCTGCGTGTGCCGCAGGGCCGCAGGATCACGCCGCTGTGCGTGTGGAAGCTGATGGCCGCGCCGATGTTGGGATGGCCGACCATGAAGTCGACCATCGCGCGCACCTCGGGCTCGCTGGTCGGGTAGGGACCGGCACCGACCTGCTCGAACTCCTGGCGCCAGCCGGCGGGGAAGTTCCGGTTCAGGTCCAGGCCCTCGCTGTCGCGGTTGACCTTGATGGTCAGGCCGTCGTGGTTGATGACCAGGCCCTCGGGCATCAGGCGGTAGTACTCGCCGCCGAATTCGCCGGGCTGGCGCGCGACCATCAGGCGCGGGTCGTCGGGATGCTTCTTGTAGCCGCCGTGCGGGTCGGGGACCCGCATCGTGAGGATGCGGCCGTCGCCGTCGATGTCCTCGACGCTCAGGCCCTCGACGGCCTCCTCGTCGAACGGATACGGGCGCGTGGACGAGCGGATGTGGCGCGGCCGGTCGGCCAGCGCCAGCTCGGCGCCATCGGGGTTCAGGCGCGGCACCATGTAGATCGTGCGCGTGTCCAGCAGGTGGGTGACCTGCGCGTCGGTGCCGTACTTGCTCAGCAGGTCGTGCAGGTAGTACAGGCAGGTGGTGCAGGCGGTCAGCTCGGCGGCGTGGATGTTGCCGTCGAGCCAGAAGGCGGGCTTCTCGACGTCGATGCCGGTGGCGGTGTTGGTCAGGATGAGGACCCAGATCTCCCGCCCCTCGAAGCTCTTGCCGATCGACCGCACCGACACCAGGTTGGGACAGGCCTCCGCGTAGCTGAACAGCAGCTGGGTGAGCGCCTCGTAGCGGGGGAACTCGTCGAAGCGCGGGCTCGGCAGCGTGGGGGTCGACGCGGGCGCGGCGGCGGGCGGGAGAGCGGTCATGGGCGTCCCAGGGGCGGTGGCGGTGCGGCCGATTTTGCATGCCCAGGCCCCTGCGACCGAGAGGCCTCTCCAGCCCGCGACAGCGCGTTTACCCTGAGAACGGTTAAATTGCGGCCCTTGGGCGCGCAGGTCGACGACGACGGGCGCGCACCGCACGACATGAACGACGAGGCCGTCCGCGAGGGCGCCGAGGTGACTGCTGGAGAGATGGCTGTGAATCACTGCGAGAAGATCCCGTTGGGCACGCAAGGGGCGACCGAGTGGGAGGTGGTGCATCTGCCGTCGTCGCTGGGCGATTTCCAGGCGCGGGCCTTCCGCAGCCCGGTCACCGGCTCGGAGCACCTGGTGCTGTCGGTCGGTCCGCTGCAGGAGCGTGGCGGCCTGCTGCGCGTGCACAGCGAATGCCTGACCGGCGACGTGTTCCAGTCGCTGCGCTGCGACTGCGGCCCGCAACTGCAAGGCGCGCTGGACCTGCTGAAGGACGAAGGCGGCATCGTCATCTACATGCGGGGCCATGAGGGCCGCGGCATCGGCCTGGTCGAGAAGCTGCGCGCCTACGCGCTGCAGGAGGCGGGCGTCGACACCATCGACGCCAACCTGCGCCTGGGCCATGCCGAGGACGAGCGCGACTACGCCGACGCCATCGACATCCTGTGCCTGCTGGGCGTGAAGAGCGTCCGGCTGATCACCAACAACCCGCAGAAGCGCGACGCGCTGGTGGCCGGCGGCGTCGAGGTCGAGGCGCTGGTGCCGCTGCGCATCGCGGCCAATCCGCACAACGAGCGCTACCTCGAGACCAAGCGCAAGCGGATGGGCCACTACCTGGAGTGACTCCGGCGTGAGCCTCCTGCATGCCGCGCCCGCCGCCGGCTTCGACGCGCCGTTCGAGCTGATGGGCGCGTGCCACGAGCGCATGGCGCGGACGCTGGCGCTGCTGGCGCGCCTGGGCGCCCACGTCGCGGCGCACGGCTGCGACGGCCAGGCGCGGGACGCGGCCGGCGACGTGCTGCGCTACTTCACCCTGGCAGCGCCGCTGCACCACGAAGACGAGGAACGACATGTGCTGCCGCGGCTGCGCGAACGCGGCCAGGGCGCGCTCGCCGACCGGCTGGGCGCCGAGCATCGCGAGATGGAAGCGCAGTGGGCCGCGATCGCGCCCACGCTCGAGGCGATCCGCGATGGCCGCCTGCGCGACGACGAGCTGCCCGGCGCGCGCGAACGCTGGGACCGCTTCGCGACGCTGTACCGCGGGCACATCGAGGTCGAGGACCACGCGGCCTATCCGGCGGCGCTCGAAGCGCTGACCGGGCCGGAGCTTCAGGTCATGGGCGCGGAGATGGCGGCCCGACGGAAGACGCCGTGGCCCGTCACGCCCAGGGACGAGGCGGCGCCTCCATCCAGGTGACGGTTCACGCCGCGGCGCGCAGGCCGGGGGCCCCGGAACCGCCCGTCGTCGGTTTCCTGACCGGGCGGCGCAGATCCTCGGCGCAATGCCAGCGCCAAGGATCTGCGAGGTCAGAAGCGAAAGTCAGAAGCGGCGCTGCGGCCGATTACGCCGCCATGCGGCGGCACTCGTCCGCGCAACGCTTGCAGGCGACCGCGCAATCCTGGCAATGCGGATGCTCGTGCCGGGCGCACTCCTCGCCGCAGGCATCGCACACGGCGGCGCACAGCTGGCAGAGCTGGCGGTCGAACTGACTGCCTCGCGCCATGTAGCTCGCCGCGAGTCGGCAGATGGCGGCGCAGTCCATGTCGAGGGCAATGCACTTCGCCATCATCTTGACGTCCTGCTCTCGCAGGCAGGCGGTGGCGCAGTGGTCGCAGGCATCGGCACAGGCGTTGCACGCCTCGACGCAGGCTTGGTTGACTTGATGGGACATGTCGGTCTCCGGTAGGCCGGCCGCTTCAAGGCCGGCAAAAAGGATGGAGGCCGCTTCGCGGGCGAAGCGGCCGCTTGCGGAGACGCTCAGGCTTTGGGCGGTGGGTCGGGCGGCGGCAGCACATGGGACGCCATCCCGAACGGCGGCTTGCGCGCCCACTCGAAAGTGAGCTTGAGCAGCACCGCCGACGCGGCGCCGGAGGGCGCGGTCGGGACGGCAGCGAGTTGGCAGGGGCCGTGAAAGAGGCCGTGCGTGCCGGTGTCAGCAGCCGGCGCGTCGGCCATGGGGTGGCCGGGGGATTCGCCGTGCGCATGGCTCTCGCCGTGATCTGCCGACACCGCGCAGAGCATCTGGCAGATCACCGATGCCGTCGCCACCGGCACCATCGTGCCGAGCATGAACGCCACCAGCAGGCGCCGCAGCAGCGGCGACCGCAGTCGCATCAACAGCGCAGCCACTTGGACCTCGCCATCGCGCTCGACCTTGATACCAGCAACATGCCTGCTCCCGGGAAGAGCCCTGCTGCGGGCAAGTGCCGTTCCCCGCCCGACAACGACGCGGTGCCTTCGGCGCGCCCCGCCCGCCCCTCGCCAGCGTGGCGACGACCCGCGTGGCGAACCTCCGTGATGCGGCAAAAACGTCTGCTTCGGCCGCGTCGGCGCCGCCAGGGAACGGCCCAAGCCGCTTGACCTTCCCACTGGGGCAAGGTCCAGACTCCTCGAGTCGCGGGCTCCGGGCCCGATGCCGACCCCCTCGACGTTCGCAACCCGTGGCCATGCCGGTCACCCAAGGAGTCCCCATGAAAACGCTGCACGCCTGTGCCTTCGCCGTGCTGTCCCTCGTCTCGGTCGCCGTGGTCGCCCATGGCGACGAGGACCCCGCCAAGCCCCGCCGCCATGACGACGGGAAGGTCGAGGCGACCGCCTTCGGCCAGGAGGGCCGACCGGGGCAGGTGGTTCGAACCATCCAGGTCGACATGGCCGACAACATGCGGTTCACGCCGTCCGACGTGACGGTCAGGAAGGGAGAGACGATCCGGTTCGTCGTCCACAACAGCGGCCAGGTGCTGCACGAGATGGTGCTGGGCACCACGGACTCCATCGCCCAGCACGCCGCGCTGATGAAGCGGTTTCCCAAGATGGAACATGACGACGCCAACATGGCGCATGTCAAACCGAGCCAGACCGGCGACATCGTCTGGCAGTTCACCCAGCCCGGCGAGTTCCAGTTCGCTTGCCTGCAGCCGGGGCATTTCGAGGCCGGCATGGTCGGCAAGGTGATCGTGAAGTGATGGCCGCTCACGACCGCTTGTCACGCGCCCGCTGGCTGCCCGCCTTGCCGATCGCCTTCCACTTGCCTCGCAGCGCGATGCGCTCCAGCGCCGTCATCTCGCCGCGCTGCGCGTCGCGCATCAGCTTCTTGTAGTTGTCGAGCCGGTCGGGGTCGACCTGCGCCGCCACGGCGCACCCGGGCTCGCCTTCATGGTGGCAATCCCGGAAGCGGCAATGCTGCGCGAGCGACTGGATGTCGTCGAAGGACGACGCCAGCGTGCGCGCGTCCGCATCGGGCCGGAAGGTGCGCAGCCCCGGCGTGTCGATGATGCAGGCGCCTAGCGCAGTGCGATGCAGCGAACGGGCCGTCGTCGTGTGCCGTCCGCGGCCGTCGCCCTTGCGCACGCCGCCCGTGTCCTGGGCGGCGCCAGCCAGCGTGTTGATCAAGGTCGACTTGCCGACGCCCGAGGAACCGAGCACCACCAGCGTCTGTCCGGCCTGCATCCAGGGATCGAGCTCGGCGCAGGTCGCCGGCGAGAGGCCGTTGACCGGCAGTACCGGAACGGTCAGCGGCAGGCGGCTGCGCATCTCCGCGATGCGCTCCGGCGCGTCGGGCGCGAGGTCGCGCTTGGTCAGCACGACGACCGGCGTGACCTCGCAGGCCGTCACCATGGCGATGTAGCGTTCCATCCGGCGCGCGTTGAAGTCGGCGTCCAGTCCCATCACGAGCAGCGCCGTGTCGACGTTGCTCGCCAGCGGCTGGCGACGCCCGTCATTCGCGCGCCGCGCGATCTGCGTGACGGGGTCGACGCGATCGGTGATCCAGGCCTGGCCGTGGATGTCCACCTGCATGCTGACCCAGTCGCCGATCGTCAGCGCTTGCGCGCTGACCTGCAGCTGCTGCACCAGCCGGGGCAGCGCACGCGCGAGCCGCTCGCCGTGGCCGTCGTGCAGCGTGAAGCAGTCACGTTGGGATTCGATCACTCGCGCCAGGCGCGAATTCGGTTCATGGGCGCCGAGCTGCGCGGCGCGGGAGGCGATCAAGGGGGTGAGACCGAGCGCTTGCAGCGTCTCGAAGTCGATGTCGATCATGGGAGTCCATTGAATTTGGCTTCGTTCGCGCAGGCGCGAACCCGACCACGCGCGATGGCGCATGGCGTGAGCTGAGTGGGAAGCCGGCCGCGACTGGCGCGACGATCAATGGACCCGCGTTGAGCGCGAAGTCAGGAGCGCGGGGCGCTCAGGCAGCCGGACACGAGAAGGTCGACACGATCTGCTTGTTCCATGGTCTTCTCCTGTCGGGGTGGGTGGATGAAGGTCGCCAGTCTGCAGCGGACGGGGAGCGACGTCAATTTCGGCAAGATGTCGAATTCGGATGCGCCGGTTCGTCGTCCCTGCATCACCCCTCTCAAGGACTGCCCATGAAATACCTCGGCCTCGCCTACTACACCCCCGAAGCCTTCGCCGCGATGGCGCCCGAAGACGTCAAGGCCCTGGTCAGCCAGTGCCCGGCGCTGGACGAGAAGATGCGCGCCACCGGCAAGGTGCTGGTCTCCGCCTCGCTGGGCGACCTGGAAGGATGGAAGACGCTGCGCCCGCGCGGCGGCAAGACGCAGGTCACCGACGGGCCCTACACCGAGGCCAAGGAAATGGTCGGCGGCCTGTTCATCATCGAGGCGGACAGCCCGGAGGAAGCGCTGCGCATCGCGTCCATGCACCCGGCCGCCACGCTGGGCGAGGAAGGCGGATGGGCGGTCGAGCTGATTCCGATGGACTTCTATCTGGGTCGCTGAGGACGGGGCGGAATCACGGATACGCCGCGGGTCGCCGCGTCGCGGCATTGCCTTGGCGCGCGGGCGGGTCGCGAGTCCGATACATTGCCGTCGACGCCGCCTCCGCGCGGCCACCCCTGCCGC
>NZ_VOSR01000271.1:0-584 GCF_007997345.1 Mitsuaria sp. TWR114 | reverse complement strand
CGCCACGACCACGGCCTCGCGCACGCCGGGCTGCGCGAGCAGCTGCGCTTCGATCTCGCCCAGCTCGATCCGGAAGCCGCGGATCTTGACCTGGTGATCGATGCGGCCGAGGTAGTCGAGCTGCCCTTCGGCGTTCCATCGCACGAGGTCTCCGGTGCGATAGAGCCGGCTGCCGTCGACAGCCATCGGATTGGCGATGAAGCGCTCGGACGTGAGCCCGGCGCGGTCGTGATAACCGCGCGCAAGGCCAATGCCTCCCAGGTACAGCTCGCCCGGCACGCCGGGAGGCACCGCGTTGAGGTCGCCATCGAGCACCCAAGTCGAGATGCCAGTGATCGGCGCGCCGATCGGCACTTGGCTGCGACCGTCGTCCCGGCAGGTCCAGTGCGTGACGTCTATGGCCGCTTCGGTCGGACCGTACAGGTTGTAGAGCTCCGCCTTCGGAAGGCGTCGGAACACGGCGGCTTGTGCCTCGGCCGGCAACGCCTCGCCGCTGCACACGACGCGGCGCAGCGAAGTGCAGGCCTCCACGCCGTCGTGCGCCAAGAAGGCCTGCAGCATCGAGGGCACGAAGTGGATCGTGG
>NZ_VOSR01000270.1:0-1551 GCF_007997345.1 Mitsuaria sp. TWR114 | reverse complement strand
CGTCGATGGCCATCGGATTGGCGACGAAGCGCTCGGAGGTGAGTCCGGCGCGATCGTGATAACCGCGCGCCAGGCCGATGCCTCCCAGGTACAGCTCGCCCGGAACACCCGGCGGCACCGCGTTGAGGTCGCCATCGAGCACCCATGTTGAGATGCCGGTGATCGGCGCGCCGATCGGCACTTGGCTGCGACCATCGTCCCGGCAAGTCCAATGCGTGACGTCGATGGCCGCTTCGGTGGGGCCGTACAGGTTGTAGAGGCCCACCTTCGGAAGGCGTCGGAACACGGCGGCTTGCGCCTCGGCCGGCAACGCTTCGCCGCTGCAGACGATGCGCTTCAGTGAGGTGCAAGTCTCCACGCCGTCATGCGCCAGGAAGGCCTGCAGCATTGACGGCACGAAGTGGATCGTGGTGACTTGGTGCTCGTTGATGAGCGCGACCAGCCGCTGCGGATCGCGATGATCGCCCGGCGCGGCGATAGCGAGTCGTGCGCCTTCCGCCAACGCCCAGAACAACTCCCACACCGAGACGTCGAAGCTCAGCGGCGTCTTCTGCAGCACCGTGTCAGCCGCGCTCAGCCCGTAGGCTTTCTGCATCCAGGCCAAACGGTTATGCAACGCGACGTGGCGGTTGGCCGCGCCCTTCGGCCGGCCCGTCGAGCCGGAGGTGTAGATCACATAGGCGAGGTTCTCGCCGTGGACCTCGACGTTGGGATTCGCCAGCGATGCATCGCTCTCACCATCGCTGACCGCCTCATCGGCGGCTTCGGCCGCACGGTCGGTGCGACCGCGCGTGTCCTGCGAGGCCTGAGCGGCGACGGTCGCGTCGATATCGACCAGCTCGACGCCCTGCCCGACCGGCAGCTTCGCGCGCAGATGCGGCTGCGTCAGCACCAGCGCCACGCCGCTGTCTTCGAGCATGTAGGCGAGCCGATCGGCGGGAAGCTCGGGGTCCAGCGGCACGTAGGCGCCGCCGGCTTTCAGGATGGCCAGCACGCCGACCATCATCTCCATCGATCGATCGACGGCCAGTCCCACGCGCGAGTCCGGGCGCACCCCCAGCGCGATGAGGCGATGCGCAAGACGGTTCGCACGCCCATTGAGTTGACCGCGTGTCAGCGTGCTCTGCCCAAAGACCAGCGCCGGTGCATCCGGATCGATCGCCGCCTGGCGTTCGATCAGCCGATGCATCGGCACGGCCTCGTCAGCAGACGGCGGCACCTCGCTCCAACGCGTCAAGGTCGCTGCCTCCTCCGGCCCGAGGACGCTCAGCGCATGCAAGGCTTGCCCGCCGCTCGCAGCCAGCGCGTCGACGATGCCGCGCACGGCCGCTTCCAGATAAGCCTGCATCCGCGCCACACGCACCGAGCGCTCGACCTGCAGCACCAGCTCGAAGACTTCCCCGCGGTCATTGACCGAGAGCGTGAACGGATAGTTGGTCCGCTCCTTCGCGCCGACCAGCGTCATGCCGTCCCAAACCGCGTCCGCACCGTCCTCGCCGCGGCGCGGACCGCTGTGGCGATAGTTCAGCAGGCTGGAGAACAGCGGCGTGC
>NZ_VOSR01000027.1:0-7322 GCF_007997345.1 Mitsuaria sp. TWR114 | reverse complement strand
CGAGTGCTGCATGCCCTGCACGCCGCGCATCATCGCGGCGGTCTCGTCGGTGCCGTGCACGTCCACGCGCTCGCTCAGGTCCTGGCGGGCGATGCGCTCGGTGGAGCTCACCGCCTGCGCCAGCGGCATCAGGATGGACGCGATGTTGAAGAAGGTGAAGGTGCCGATGACCACCTCGCCCAGCTGCATCATCACCAGCGGCACGGCGCCACCGATCGGGGTGAAGCTGTCGTGCATCGCGTTGACCGCGCCGCAGGAGGCGGCGGTGGTGACGACCGCGAAGAGCGCGCTGGCCGAGATGCCGAAGCGGGTCTCCTTGCCTTCCATGTTGCCGCCGGCCTGCAGCTCGGACCAGCCCATCGGGCCTTCGGTGGCGATGTGGACGACGTCGGGCCGCTTGCTGGCCCAGAGGTTGACCAGGGTGCGCTTGGACACCACGCCCATGCGCAGGTGCGGGTAGCGCGGCACGGCCAGGCCGCGCATGAGGATCTCGTCGACGGCGACTCGCCGGCCGCGGGCGCACCCGCTGGCGCCTGACGCGGCCGCAGCAGCTGCACCGCGTGATCGCGCGCCTGCAGCCCGCCGAGGACGCAGGCGATGCTGCGCGCCACGCCGTTGACCTCGGGCGGATAGGTCTCCGTCACCACCGCGACGCGGAAATGCCGCTGGCGCGTGGGAAGTTCGTCGACTTCGAGTTCGATCGGCGGGGTCGTCATGGCGCGGATGATGGGCGGCCAACGCAACAGTTCTGTGACGGCGCCGATCGTCACGCGCCTGACACGCCCGATGGACACAGTCGCCACGCGTCCGTCATCGACGCGCCATCGTGCCATCACGGCACTGCCATCGAGTGACGGCACGCTCCACGGCTCATCTCATGGTCATCTCACGGACGAGGCCCGCATGAAGGACTTTCTGGCACTTCTGAATGAACAGCGCTGGGACGACCACCGCTACTACCACCACTGCCGCATCAACCAGTCGCTGCACCTGCTCAGCGCCTGCTGCTTCGTGGTCGCCTACGGGCTGCTGCTGGTTGATCCGGCCTGGTCGGCGCTGCTGGCCTGGGGCGTCTCGATGACCAGCCGCCAGGCCGGGCACTTCTTCTTCGAGCCCAAGGGCTACGACCACGTGAACCAGGCGACGCACGAGCACAAGGAAGAGATCAAGGTCGGCTACAACCTGCGCCGCAAGGTCGTGCTGATGGGGCTGTGGGCGCTGTCGCCGGTCGCGCTATGGCTGCAGCCGGGCCTGTTCGGACTGTTCGAGCCGGCCACCGGCTTCGTCGACTACCTGCACCAGCTGGGCCTGCTCTGGTTCTGGCTGGGCGTGGGCGGCCTGGTGTTCCGCGTGCTGCAGCTGGCGGTGATCCGCGACCTGCGCACCGGCCTGGCCTGGGCGACGAAGATCATCACCGACCCCTTCCACGACATCCAGCTCTACCACCGCGCCCCGTTGCAATTGCTGCGCGGAGAGCGGCTCGATCCCGCGCTGTGGCCGCGCGCCGATGGGCACAATGCCGGCAACGGCGAGCAGACGGCCTGATCCGACGGGATGGCGCGACGCGATCCCGGGCGACGGGGATCGCGATCGACGCGGGGACAGGCGGCCGCCGGCCAGATGGAGTGTTCCGCATGTCCGCAGTTGAACGGCGCCTTCGGGCGCCGAAGTCATTGGCGTGGGTCGTCACGGTCGCCGCCGTGCTGGCCGGCTGTGCCAGCCCGATGCCCAACACCGGCAACCAGCGTGTCACCGGGGGGCCGATCGTGTTCACCCACGTCGGCCATGGCGAGCCGACGGTGGTCCTGCAATCGGGACTGGGCGACGGCCGCGATCCCTGGGCGGCGGTGCTGAACGCGCTGCGCGCCGACTACAGCGTCTTCGCCTACGACCGCCCCGGCTACGGCGACAGCACCGCCACGCCGCCGACGCCGCGCAACCCCTGCGGCATCGCGACCGAGCTGCATGGCCTGCTCCAGAGCGCCGGCATCAAGCCGCCCTATGTGCTGGTGGGGCATTCGATCGGCGGGCTCTACCAGTACGCGTTCTCGCGGCTGTATCCGGACGAGGTCGCCGGCATCGTGCTGGTCGACGCGACCCATCCGCTGCACCTGCGCAAGATGCAGGTGGAGGTGCCGGTGATGGCCAACATGCTGGACAGCATGAGCCGGCGGGTCTTCCGCGGGATGATGCAGGCCGAGTTCCTGCAGCAGCAGGACTGCATCGACACGCTGTGGCAGAAGCCGCGGCCGGACGTGCCGGTGCGGGTGCTGACGCGCACGGTGTATTCGCCGATGGAAGTGGCCAGCGGGTTCGAGTCCATGGTGCATGGCCTGGAGCCGAACTGGCTGCCGCTGGTCGGCGGCAAGGAGATCCAGCCGGTAGCGGGGTCCGGGCATTACATCCAGCGCGACAAGCCCGAGGTGGTGGCCGAGGCGATCGAGGCGGTTGTCCGGGAAGCGCGTGAGCGCGGTCATCCGTCGCCACCCGGCATGGCCCTGCGTTCCCCCGCGGCGGCGGCGTCCCGCTGAGCGTGGCGCGCGCGGGCTTCAGCCGCGCAGGCCCAGCGTCTCCATCAGCAGGCGCCGCTTGATCGCCCGGTTGCTCGGCAGCGCCGGGCTGCTCCACCAGCCGCCGTCGCGCATCGCGCGGGCCGCGGCCAGGATGCGGTGCTGGACCTCGTCGAAGTCCGCGTCGCTGAAGTCCAGGCTGAAGATCATCCGCCCCGTGCCCACCCAGCTCAGCGCCAGGCCCTGCTCGCGCAGGAAGTACTGCAGCATCCAGTTGTAGCGCGAGGGCTCGGTGTAATAGAGCGTCCAGACCGAGGACATGTTGGCCGCGCGCAGCGGCAGCCGCTCGGCCTCGAGCGCCGCATTGAGCCGCTCGCGCCGCGCGTCCTGCTGCGTCTCCTGCGCGTCGATCTGGCGCAGGCGCTCGGGGTCCTCGAGCGCGTCCAGGAACACCGACATCGCGCCCATCACATGCGGATGCGTGTTGAAAGTGCCGCGGGCGAAGCAGATGTCGGCCGGGCGCTCGTCGCGGTAGCGCTTCATCCACGCTGCGCGGCCGCAGACCACGCCCACCGGCAGGCCGCCGCCCAGCGTCTTGCCGTAGGTGACCAGGTCGGCCTGCACGCCGAAGTAGCTCTGCGCGCCGCCCGCGCCGAGGCGGAAACCCATGAACACCTCGTCGAAGATCAGCGCGATGCCGCGCTCGGTGCAGACCTCGCGCAGCTCGCGCAGCCAGGCGGCGTAGGCGGCCTTGTCGTAGGACGCGCGGCGGGAGCTGTCGACCAGCGAGCCGTCGCCCGGCGCCGGCTTGTTCGGATGCAGCGCCTGCAGCGGATTCACCAGCACGCAGGCGATGTCGCGCCGGGTGCGCAGCACCTGCAGGCTGCGCGCGTGCATGTCGCGCAGCGTGTAGGTGCGCTCGGCCGGCAGCGGGTTGCCGGGACCGGGCTGGGCTTCGTCCCACCAGCCGTGGTACGCGCCGCAGAAGCGCACCAGGTGCGTTTTCCCCGTGTGATAGCGGGCCAGCCGCACCGCCTGCATCACGGCCTCGGTGCCTGACATGTGGAAGGACAACTGGTCCATGCGCGCATGCGCGAGGATGCGCCGCACGTTGTCCTCGACCAGCGGGTGGTAGACGCCCAGCACCGGGCCGAGCGCCTCCACCCGCCGCGCGCCTTCTGCGATGCAGCGCTTGTAGAACGCGTAGCCGAAGAGGTTAACCCCGTAGCTGCCGGCCAGGTCGATGAAGCGTTCGCCGTCGAGGTCGGTGAGCCAGTGGCCGTCGCTCGCAACCATCACCGGCCCGAGTGGCAGCTCGCGCTGCACCAGCGGGCTGAACGGCGGCGGCACGCGGTAGTTGCTGGTGAACTGGAGGTCCGGCAGCGAGGGCTTCATCGCCTGCGTCGCGGCGATGCTGCGCGCATGGCGGGTCTTGAGCGTGCGCGACAACGCCGTGAAGCTGGCGCGTCGCGTCGCGACGATCGCGTCCGGCGCGTCGTCGGCGTTGAAAAAGCGCTGGTCGTCGAAGCGCCGCGTCGGCATCAGCCGCGCCAGCCGCACCGCCATCCGCGAATGGCCCGCCAGCGACGGATGTTTCGCCCGCGAGAGCTGCAGCCGGCGCCAGCCGGTCGGCGCGTAGTACAGGGCCACGAGCCCGGCCGCGGCGGCGGCGACCGGCAGCAGGTCGAAGGTGAAGAACATCGTGGACATGGGCATGGACCTCCGGAGCCTCGTTCTGCTGTCACACAGCATTGGCAAATTGCGGAGATATGTATCCGACGGAATTGACATGTCCATGAAATCGGCGCGCTGGATCGACCGTCTGACCCAGCAGGAAGACCTCAATTTCCTCCTGACCAACCGCGTGCCGCGCCTGGCGCTGACGCGCTTCATGGGCTGGTACAGCCGGATCGAGTCGCCGGCGCTGACGCGCCTGAGCGTCGCGGTGTGGCGGCTGTTCACCGACCTGGACCTGAGCGAGGCGCAGGCGCCCGTTCGCGGCTACCGCTCGCTGCGCGAGGTCTTCACGCGGCGGCTCCAGCCGGGGCGCCGGCCGATCGATCCGGCGCCGGGCACCATCGTCAGCCCCTGCGACGCGATCGTCGGCGCGCACGGGCCGGTCGAGCGCGGCATGGCGCTGCAGGCCAAGGGCATGGACTACCGCATCGCCGAGCTGTTCGGCGACGCCTCGCGGGCCGCACCCTACCTCCACGGCACCTACCTGACGCTGCGGCTGACCTCGGCGATGTACCACCGCTTCCATGCGCCGGCCGACCTGCGCATCCATCGCGTCACCCACATCGCCGGCGACACCTGGAACGTCAACCCGATCGCGCTCAAGCGCGTCGAGCGGCTGTTCTGCCGCAACGTGCGCGCGGCCATCGAGTGCACGCTGCCGGACGGCACGCCGATCGCGCTGGTGCCGGTGGCGGCCATCCTCGTGGCCAGCCTGCGCCTGCATGCGCTGGACCTGACGCTGCGTCCCGACCATCCGGGCCCGCACCGTTTCGAGCTCGGCCACGATCACGCCCGCGGCGAGGAGATGGGCTGGTTCGAGCAGGGCTCGACCATCCTCGTGTTCCTCCCGCCGGGCGTGAAGCTGTCGCCCAGCTTGCAGCCGGGCCAGCGGATCCGCATGGGCGAGGCGATCGCGCGTCTACCATCCGCCGATGGCGATGAATGAGACGATGCCGTCCCCGCTGGGACTGGCGGCCCCGTATGGCGGCGATGAACACGGGCTGATCTGCGGCTTCTGGATCCATCCCGAGCGCCCCACCGAGGCGCTGCCCACGCTGGCCCAGGCGCAGGCCCGGCTGGCGCAGCCCGAGGGCGGTTTCCTGTGGCTGCACCTGAACCTCGCGCATGCGGGCGCGCTGCCCTGGCTGCGCCGCAACGCGGCGCTGGCCGAGAGCTTCGACGAGGCCCAGCAGCAGGGCTCGCGCTCGTCGCGCATCGAGCGCGTTGGCGAGCACCTGTTCGCGGTGCTCAACGACGTGACCTTCGATTTCGCCTTCGACGTGGGCGACGTGTCGACGCTGTGGATGCAGGCCAGCGAGCACCTGGTGCTGAGCGTGCGCCGCGCGCCGCTGCGCTCGGTGGACCGGCTGCGCATGGCGATCAAGCGCGGCGACCGGCCGCGGTCGAGCGTGGCGCTGCTCGACCACCTGCTGCGCGACCAGGCCGACGAGCTGCAGCGCATCGTGCGCCAGGCCACCGAGCGGGTCGACGACATCGAGGATGCGCTGCTCGCCGGCCGGCATGCGGGCCATGAATCCGAAGTGGCGGCGCTGCGCCGGCTGATGGTGCGGCTGCAGCGGCTGCTCGCGCCGGAGCCGAGCGCGCTGCTGCGGATGCTGTCCAACCCGCCGGACTGGGTCGCCGAGCAGGACAAGCAGCAGCTGCAGCAGGCGAGCGAGGAATTCGCGCTGGTGCTGCGCGACATCCAGGCGCTGCAGGAGCGCATCCGCGCGGTGCAGGACGAGACCTCGGCGCGGGTCGCCCAGGAGAACAACCAGACGCTGTACGTGCTGACGATGGTCACCGTGCTGGCCCTGCCGATCAACCTGATCAGCGGCCTGTTCGGCATGAACGTCGGCGGGTTGCCGCTGCTGGAGCACAAGCACGGCTTCTGGGTCGTGGTCGGGCTGATCGTCGTGCTGACGGGGCTGGTGACCGTGCTGCTGCTGAAGGCGACCGGGAGGCGGAAGTAGGCGGAAGTAGCCGGAACGTGGGCGGGCCGACGGCCCGGCCCTTCAGAGGCCGAGGAATTCGGCCAGTTCGTCGAGGTGGTCGTCGAAGTCGGCCAGGCCGTGGTCGCTGCCCTCCAGCAGCTTGATCCGGCAGCCCTGGTAGCGCGCGTGCATCTCGCGCCAGTCGAGCACCTCGTCCCCCTTGGCGATCACCGCCATCAGGCGCTCCGGATGCGCCAGCGCGCCGGCGTCGAGCTTGCGCAGTTCATCGACGAACTCGCGGCGGAAGAAGAAATGCTCGTCCGGGTCCTGCCAGCAGGTCTGCTCGCCGATGTGGTTGGCGAGGTCGCGGGCCGGGTCCACCGCCGGGTTCAGCAGCGCCGTGCGGGCGCCGGTGCGTTGCGCCACCCAGGTCGCGTAGAAGCCGCCCAGCGAGCTGCCCATCACCGCCATCGTGTCGCGCGGCCAGTCGCGGATCAGCGCGTCCACCAGCGCCATCGCCTCGCGCGGTGAGGGCGGCAGTTGCGGACAGGCGAACACCAGGTCCGGTCGATGGGCGGCGGTCCACTCGGCCATGCGGCGCGCCTTCGCCGAGCGCGGCGACGAGCGGAAGCCGTGCAGGTAGATCAGGTGGGTGCGGCGCGCCGGCGCGGGGGCCTCCGGCGGGGAGGAGGGGAGGGTCATGGGCGGGCAGTGTAGGGGTGTCCCTCTCCGTCGGGTGGGCGGGTCACTTCCGGCACGGGGGATGGCTGGGCGATCATCGCCACCGTCGCGGCCGGCGAGGGCCGCGCGCTCGTTAGTGCGCATTGACGCAGGGGCTCCGGCCCCGGCACATTGCCCGTTCCGTCGGGGCGACTGCGGCCAGAAGACCGCAGCGCCCGAATTTCTCTCAACAGGGCCCGGCCGGCCGACCCCGGACGGACCCCCGACCACACAGATCCATGATCCACAGGGACACGATCCAGCTGACGGCCATCGCGGCCGCGGCGCTGCTGCTGACCGCCTGCGGACAACAACAGGATCAACAACAACAGCATGGCGGTCCCCCGCCCGTGACGGTCGCCCCGGCGATCGCGCGCGAAGTCCAGGACTTCGATGAATTCACCGCGCGCCTGGAAGCGCC
>NZ_VOSR01000269.1:0-9489 GCF_007997345.1 Mitsuaria sp. TWR114 | reverse complement strand
CGCCGACCTGGGCGGCGTCGGTGGCGGCTTCGGCGGCCATCCGCTGAACGACATGCCCGCGTCGTCGCGTCGCGAGCAGGAAATGATGTCCGAGCTGCGCGCCATGAAGGGCATGATCGAGGAGCGCTTCGGCGCCCTGGCCTTCATGGAGAAGCTGCAGCGCCAGCCCGCGCAGGCCCGCCTGACGCAGAAGCTGCTGGACGCCGGTTTCTCGCCCGCGCTGGTGCGCAAGCTGGTCGAGGGCCTGCCGGCCCCGATGACCGAGGAATCGGAATCGCAGGCCTGGGCCTCGAACGTGCTGGCCCGCAACGTCCACACCGCCGAGCAGATGCCGGCGCTGGAAGACCAGGGCGGCGTGTTCGCGATGATCGGCTCGACCGGCGTCGGCAAGACAACGACGACGGCCAAGATCGCCGCGGCCTTCGCCACCAAGTACGGCGCGAGCCAGCTGGGCCTGATCACCCTGGACGCCTACCGGATCGGCGCTCACGAGCAGCTGCGCGCCTATGGCCGCATCCTCGGCGTGCCGGTGCACACGGCGCATGACCGCGCCTCGCTGGAAGACCTGCTGGAGCTGCTGGCCGGCAAGAAGATGGTGCTGATCGACACGGCCGGCACGGCGCAGCGCGACAGCCGCACCGCCGAGCTGCTGGACATGCTGGCGCACAAGAGCATCAAGCGCATCCTGGTCGTCAACGCGGCGCAGCAGGGCGAGACGATCGAGGACGTGGTCGGCGCCTGGCGCGGCGCGGAAGCGCAGGGCGTGATCCTGTCCAAGCTGGACGAGGCGGTGAAGCTGGCCCCGGCGCTGGACACGGTGATCCGCCACAAGCTGCGGGTGCTGGGCGTCACCAACGGCCAGCGCGTGCCGGAAGACTGGCATCGCCTGTCGTCGCAGGCCCTGGTGCAGCGCGCGCTGCGCAGCCACGGCCAGTCGGCCTGGCGCATGGACGCCTCCGACGTCAACCTGATCTTCACCGCCGGCTCCGTCGGCGCGTCGGCCGGCGCAGCCTCGCCCATGGGCCTGAACTGACCGAACAACACCCCCTCCTGACTCCCTCGCCCGCTTGCGGGAGAGGGTGGGGGTGAGGGTGGTGGCCGTCCCCGAACGCCTCGAACCTGGGAAGAGCCATGCTCTTCCCTTCTGTCGTTGGGGCTTTGTTAACCCGACGTTGCAGCATGGTGGTCAACTTGTCCTGTGCGCGACCCAGGCCGGCAACGGCCTGAAGTCGCCGGGCCAGAGGCAAGCGAGGGCGAAAGCGGCAGAGAAAAGCGGGGTGTTTCCCCCTTTCAATTCCGCGTCGAAGGGTGGCCCCCGGGGCGAAACTTCCGGTAACGGCTCCAGCAATGGCGCTTCTCTGTCAGAGGGAAACGACCGCTGGAACCCAACACGTAAGACGACACAGAGCAGCCCAATGCGCGATTTCAGCAATGCTCCCAAGGACCAGGCCGACGGCCTGCGACGCCTCTTCGCCACCGCGCGGGTGCGGGTGGTGCCGGTGGTGAGCAATCCGCATGTCATGGGCAGCGGCGCGCTGCTCGAAGGCATGTGCGCCGCCTTCGCCGAGCTGGGCCTGCACACGCTGGTGGTGGACGCTGGCGAGCAGGCCTCGGCGCCGTCCGACCTCGCGGCGGTGGACCTGGCGGCCTGCGTGGAGCCGCTGTCGGCCAAGGTGTCCTTCCTGGCCGCGCGCGGACTGCCGCTGCGCTACATCAACGCCAACGGCTCGGCCGCCCAGTTCCTGGAAGCGGTGACCGACGCGGCCCCGTTCGCGGACGTGATCCTGCTGCATGCCAGCGCGGCCGAACTGAGCCGCGTGCTGGTGTCGCGCGAGGTGCGTCCGGTGCTGCTGGCCGACACCGACGTGCAGAGCGTGACCTACGCCTACGCCGGCATGAAGTGGTTGACGCAGCGGGCGGGCCTGATGGTCTACAGCCTGCTGCTGGCCTGCAATCCGCAGCTGCGTCTGGCCGAGCGCATCGCTCAGCAGCTTTCGAGCTGCGGCGATGGTTTCCTCGGCGCCGTGCTGCGCGAGTGGGCCTGCCTGGATCCCCGCCAGCCGGTGACGGCGCCGCTGACGCACGAGATGCGTCACATGGCGCGCGAGCTGCTGCTGGCGTCGGTGCCTGGCGCGGCGCTGGACAGCGCCGCCGATGCGATGCCGCTGCGTCCGCGGCCGATGTGGCAGCCCAAGGCCGGCCGCGCCCCGCAAGGCGTGACCCTGGCTGCGCATTGACCCCGGATGGGAGACGAGACGATGTACACCGCCAAGGGTCAACTCGACAACAACTCGCTGATCCGCCAGTACAGCCCGCTGGTGCGCCGCCTGGCGCATCAGATGATCGCCAAGCTGCCGGCCAATGTGGAACTGGACGACCTGATCCAGGTCGGCCTGATCGGCCTGACGGACGCGCTGTCGCGCTTCGACACGGCGCAGGGCGTGCAGTTCGAGACCTTCGCGACGCAGCGCATCCGCGGCGCGATGCTCGACGAGCTGCGCGGCAGCGACTGGATGAGCCGCGGCAACCGGCGCCAGCAGCGCTCGATCGAGAGCGCGGTGCACAAGCTCGAGCAGAAGCTGGGCCGTCCGCCGCAGGAATCAGAGATCGCCGCGGAGATGGGCATCTCGCTGGGCGAGTACCAGGAGATGCTGGGCAAGGTACGCGGCACGCAGCTGGTCTATCTGGAGGACATCTCCGGGGATGACGACAGCGACGACTACCTCGACCGCCACGTCAGCGACGAGTCGGCCGATCCGATGTCGATGCTGCGCGACCACCGCATGCGCGAGGCGCTGGTGGAGGCGATCAAGAACCTGCCGGAGCGCGAGGGTTACGTCATGTCCATGTACTACGAACATGACATGAACCTGAAAGAGATCGCCGCCGTGCTGAAGGTGACCGAATCGCGGGTGTGCCAGCTGCACAGTCAAGCGATTGCCCGATTGCGCGTGAAGCTGCGCGACTGGTAAAACGGGCCGCACAGCGGCCGCAGTCCTTGTGGTCCAAACACCATGGGGGAGCGTCCGATGTGGGACTCATTGCGCAGGCGAGCCGGGAAGGCGTCGCCTGACGCGTCGGAGGGCGGCGCCGGGATCGGTCCGCGCGAGCCGACGATGCAAGGCAAGACCACCACCGTCGTCCGGGAACTGTCGGGCGGCGTGTCCAAACTGGGCCGCGACGCGGCCGAAGTCCGCGGGCTGCTGGAGGACACGCAGAAGGTCGTGACCTCGCAGGCGCAGGCGATGCAGGCGCTGGGCGCGGAGCTCGAGCAGGTCCGGCACGCGCAGGACGGCATCAACCAATCGACGAACCAGACCCGCGAGGCGGTGGGGCGCGCGCGCACGGCGTTGTCCGGCGTGGGCGACGAGGTCGGCGAGATCGTCTCGACGCTGCGGCTGGTGAGCGACGCGGCGTCGGAGATCACGAAGATCGCGCTGCAGACGCGGCTGGTCGCGTTCAACGCGTCGGTCGAGGCCAAGCGCGCCGGCGAGGCCGGACGCGGTTTCGGCGTCGTGGCGGACGCGGTGAAGGACCTGGCGGCGCAGGTCGAGGCGTCCTCGAAGGCGATCATGGGCACGGTGGGAACGCTCGATTCGCGGATCGAGAGCTTCAGCCGCGAGCTGCGGGCGGACGGCGCGGGAGGCGCCGCGCAGAGCAAGATCCACCAGGCCTTCGCGGAT
Source organism: Mitsuaria sp. TWR114 (assembly GCF_007997345.1). Classification (NCBI taxonomy): domain Bacteria; kingdom Pseudomonadati; phylum Pseudomonadota; class Betaproteobacteria; order Burkholderiales; family Sphaerotilaceae; genus Roseateles; species Mitsuaria sp. TWR114. The sequence continues at coordinate 5,806 of NZ_VOSR01000269.1, read as the reverse complement.
GTCGAGGTCGACGTGGACCTGATCGCCAAGTCCGCGCAGGAGAGCCAGGCGACGACGCAGCTGCTGGCGGCGCGCTCCGGCGAGCTGGGCGTCGAGATCCAGCAGGCGATGCGCAAGCTCGACTCGGCCTTCGCCTGCAGCGACCGCTTCCTGCGGCTGTCGGAGCAGATGATCGAGCAGATCGCGTCGAGTGGCGTGGAGGTCGAGGACTCGCCGTACATCCAGGCGGTGCAGGAGGCGGCCGCGGAGATTTCAGCGCTGCTCGAGCGCGCGGTGGCGGAACGCAAGATCGACGCCGCGGCGCTCTTCGACGAGCACTACCAGCCGATCGCCGGCACCGATCCCCAGCAGTTCACCACGCGCTTCACTCAGATCGCGGACCAACTGTTCCCGCAGGTGCAGGAACGGGTGCTGACTTTCTCGGACAAGGTGGTGTTCTGCATCGCGGTCGACCGCAACGGGTATGTCGCGACCCACAACAAGCGGTATTGCCAGCCGCAGCGGGCCGGGGATACGGCCTGGAACACGGCCAACAGCCGATATCGGCGGATATTCAATGACCGCACCGGGTTGGCGTCGGCTCGGAATCAACGGCCATTCCTCCTGCAAACCTACCGCCGCGATATGGGCGGCGGGAATTTCGTGCTACTCAAGGAGGCGTCGGCGCCGGTCACCGTTGCCGGGAGGCATTGGGGTGGGGTGAGGTTGGCGTTTGGGTTTTGATATATAAGTTTACGGACAAAATCGTGGGAGGGAGTCATGAAAGAACTGGAGTCCGTCGAATCATTATTGAATGCGTGCCGGATGAAGGAAGAAGTCTGGGTTGCTGCCGATATCGAGTTGCACCTCCTCAAGCAAATAGCGCAAGACCACATTGAACATCGGGAGCGGTTGACTGATTCTGCCGAATTGTTTGCGAAGGTCATTCAGCGAATTCAAGGCGTTCATTCGGTCAGATGGAGGATTAAAGATCCCCTGCATTTGATTGAGAAAATCGTCCGCAAGCGGGCGGAGAAAAGTAGAAAATATGCGGATATCGGCGTTCAAAACTATGCTGAGCGCGTGACTGATCTGGTTGGCGTTAGGGCACTCCACCTATTTAAGGAGGACTGCCTTGTGATTGATAAGCGGTTGAAAGAGACGTGGACGCCGGTAGAGAATCCGATTGCCTATGTCCGACAAGGGGATGTGAGCCTATTCTCAGATAATGATGAGTTTGATGTACGGAATCACCCCAAAGGTTATAGATCGATTCACTATGTGTTTTCGAACCAGCCGCATCAAAGGAAGGTCTTTGCCGAAATTCAGGTGAGAAGTATCTTTGAGGAAGGTTGGAGCGAAATTGACCATCGGGTGCGCTACCCAAACTTCTCAAATAGCGAACTGGTTGAGTACTTTCTCACCATCTTTAATCGAATGGCAGGAAGTGCCGATGAGATGGGGTCGTTTGTCAGGAAATTGGTTTCAAATATTGATGCGGTCGACACCCTAGTGTTGGCTGCTAACCAAGAAAAAGAGGCAGCGATCGCCACTATGGAAGCCACTCTCGAAGAGCTTGAGGCTCTCAAAGCGCAGGATGCGGATTCACGTCAGAAACTGACAGAGTTGCAAGAAAATTTGAAGAATATTCGTGCTCTCTATTCAAAGAAGAAGACGGAGCTGGATTACGCTTATCAGCGCCTCTTAGGGATTCCTGATTCGGATATTGAGAGGTACATTGGAAAGGGCGGCATTGCTATTGACCGGTTTGAGCAAATTAAGGAATTGTTCGAAGCTGAACTGGCTCCGCCGAAAACGGCGGCAGAGATGGCGAGGAGATATGGTTTGGGAGAGCATCTCTTGAGGAAGCCAAAAGAGAATTGACACAGGTATAAGGAGGTCTTGCTATCGATCTCTGTAGTCTAATGGCCGGTTGACACTGAGTCGGGTAATTCTCATGAGGCTAAAGCTCGGGAAAATAGGCATAGGTGCTCAAAACACTCATTACATGTGCCGCTGCAAGGCGGCCTCTCGCTATCCCCGTTTCACGGGCGAGATGGGCTTCTCCGTGAGGAAGGTCGCACGTGTGTGATGCGTGTTTTGACATCTCGCCCACCCTCCTTGATTGGTGACCGGTGGACGTCCCTCAACGTTGTTTATTGAAGGACTCCGAATGATCCCCGCTGAAACCATCCGCGCTTTGGCCGAAACCGGATTTCGAATCTCTGAGCAGATCGCCCTCGATCACATCGATGTCGAATTCGATCGCAAGAAGCTGCCGTTCAAGGCGAAGCGCCTGCGCACGCCGCTTCTGAGCCGTAAACCCTTGTGCGACGACACCGAATACACGCGCATGGTGCTGCGGGAGGCGTCCGTCATTCCGCCACGGCGCAAGCCGGCCGCTATGCGCGACAGCGATCCCGCTGAAGCGCTCCTCGATCCCTCGATCACCGTCGGCGCCGCGATGTTCAACGTGCGCGATCGGCTCACGCTCCTGGCCGCGCTGCTGCGCGATTCCATCGTCACGATGGAAGACCCGGACTGCCTGTGGGGGCGGATCCATGTCGCGAGCCGGGATCTCGTGCGGGAAGCGCTCAGCAATCTCGCCGTCGTCGAAATTGGCGCGCTGGAGGAGCACACTCGCCAATCTCATGGCGCGCTGCAAGCGGCGTGACGCCCCTCCATTCCTCTCACTGCCACCCCAGCCCGATGTTTTCACCGACCTCGCAAACCGCCGGCCTGCTTGACTCCGGCGTCCTCGAGCGCTCCGTTGCCGCTCAAGCCTGGACCTACGGCTGGGCGATTTCCCGGGATACGCCACCACCGATCCAGCGGGCCGGATATTGGGAAGTCCGCGTCGGAAAGCCGGAGCAAACCACGCGATACGTCCTGCCGCATCTGGATCGCGAGGTCCTAAAGCAACTCGTTGCCGATGAGCCCGCGGCCGGCATTTGGCTGAAGGTCTGCGCGCCGCTGGAGAGCGTGTCGCCGTTGCTCTCCAAGGACTGGAAGATCCACGCGCCGGAGTTCCTGATGAGCGTCGCGCTCGCACGCAGCGCCGAGTCGCTCGCAGCGGGTTACCGCGTCCATATCGAACGGGTCGGCGCGCTGCTGCGGGCGACCGTCCTCACCGAGGACGGCGACCTTGCGGCGAGCGGTCAAGCCGCTCTCGACGGCGCCTTCGCCACCTTCGATCAGATCGTGACCGATGAAGCGCATCGGAGAAGGGGACTCGGACGGAGCGTGATGGCGGCGTTGACGAATGGCGCGCTCGATCACGGGGCACGGCACGGCGTGCTGGTGGCGACCGAGGCGGGCGCCGCGCTGTATGCCGTCTTGGGCTGGGCCACGGTGTCGCCGGTCACGGCGGCTTCGATGCCGGTGGAGTTGGGCTGAGCGTTTCGTACTGACTCGATCACGCGACAACGGCGCGCGGAATGAACCCTTGGTCCGTCAGCGCCTTGATCACGCCGCGCAGCAGCGTGCTGTTGCTGAATCCGATGGTGTACTGACGCGCCTCCCGATGGGTGGGCTGGAGCATCCCGTTCGCGAGCAACTTGCGAATCTGATAGGTGCGCTGAGCCGGTGAACTCTTCGGCATGGCGTCGGCGAGGTCTGCCGACCTCACGACCTTCCGGAGAACGGCAACCCTCAGAACGCTTTCCTCTTGCTCGGTGATCCATTGCCGTTCGCGCGCGTGGGCGATCGCAGGAAGCAGGATCTCGGCCGTGAGGTTCCGGTAATCGGCCAAACGGTCGACCTTGTTCAACTCGTCTCTCACACCAGTCAACACATAGGTGCACCACGTCTCGAGCGCGGCATCCGTCCCCTGGTCTGCCAACGAAAGCATCGCGTAGTACTTCTCCCGGTCAGCGCAGAACACCGCCGCTGGATTCAATAGACGTCCGTCCTCAGCGGTCATTCGGAATCCGTACTTGATGAGGAGCGCATAGGTGAAGAGGCGCACAACGCGGCCGTTGCCGTTTCCGAACGGATGGATCCAGGCAAAGCGATGGTGCGCGAGGGCCACCTTCATCAGGTCGTACTTGCGCTGGTCGTCCCGATTGACGAAGTCGACCAACTCTCCCATGTAGGCCCCGATCCGGACGGCATCCGGGGGCGCGTGCTCGGACATCGCGATGCCGACCGACCCGCTCCGGTAGGTCCCTGGCGTCTTGTCGCCTTCGCGCTCCAGTCCATCGACCGTCATCGCGTGAAGACCGCGGATGAAGTGTTGGCTCAGCGCGGAGCCGGGCTCGAGCCCCGCGTCGATCTCGTCCATCGCATGCTCGATGTTGGCGATTTCCCGCAACGAGTCGATCTCTTGATCGGCACGTTGAAACGACGCAGGCCCCCCGAACTTGGTCTCCACGTAGTCCGCCAGCGTGGTGTGGTTGCCTTCGATGCGCGCGGAGGCGAGGCTCTCCAGCAGATGGAACACCTGCTTGAGTTGCATGAACACCATCGGCGGCGTCGTTCCGTTGAGCTGGAGTCGTCGCAGGTGTTCCAGGTCGGTGAGGACGTCCAGCAGCGGCGACGAGAAGCTGGGATTGAGGAGCCTCAGCGGATGGTCCAGAAAGGTCGCCATGTGTGGAGGAAGTGAAATGGGTGAATTCGATATGTTGAATTTGACGGGAATTCAGTAGTCGTGACAATGACTTGGCGATGTAGCCATCCAGCAGTAAGTTGAATCGCGTCGGAGCGGATGTTGAATCGATGGACCTGTGCCAGTCGGATTCCGCTCTGTTTGACGAGCACCCGGAGCGTGTCCGAAGCACCTTTTGCCCTGCGCTGGTGATACAAGGTCGCGTTCATCGCTCCGCCGGCAGGCTGCCCCAGGCATCAATCCTGCTGCCCCGTCGCCGATGCCCTTGATCGACTCCTCCGCGCCCCCCGACCCCCGCGCCGCCGACCTCCGCCGCATGAAGCTGGTCGCGCTGGGTTGCCTGCTGGCCTCGCTGGCCGGGTTGGCCGTCAGCCTCGTGATGGGGGCCCAGGGGCCCTGGGCCTGGCTCAAGGCCTTCTGCGAAGCCGCCGCCATCGGCGGGCTGGCCGACTGGTTCGCCGTCGTCGCGCTGTTCCGCCATCCATTGGGACTGCCGATCCCGCACACCGCGCTCATCCCGCAGGGCAAGCACCGCATCGCCGACAGCCTGGCCGAGTTCGTCCGGGACAACTTCCTGCATCCCGAGGTGCTGCTCCAGAAGCTCGAGATCCTCAACCCGGCCGAGCGCCTCGGCCAGTGGCTGCGCGAGCCGGACAACCTCGCGCAGGTCACCGGCTCCGTCCGCGCCATGGCCATCGAGGGCATCTCGCTGCTTCACGAGCAGGCGGTGCGCCGCGCCATCGGCGAGTTCCTCGTCGCACGCGCGCTGTCCTGGAACGCCACCGCCACCGCCGCCTCGGTGCTGGACGTGCTGACCAAGTCGGGCCGTCACCAGGACGTGCTCGACGGCGCCTTGTCCAAGCTGCGCGACTACCTGGCCACGCCCGAGGTGCGGATGCTGGTCGCCGCGCGGCTGGTGAAGTTCGCCCGCGCGCAGTGGCCGAAGGCGACCTCCCTCGTCGACACGATCGCCAACGTCGACAAGATGGCCGACAGCCTGTCCGACAAGCTCGCGCTGCAACTGGTCGAGGAAGTGCAGACGGCGCTGTCGCAGCCCGATCACTCGGTGCGGCGGCAGTTCGATGACTGGATCCACGAATTCATCGAGCGCCTGCGCCAGGACCCGGAGTTCGCGCGCGAGGTGAACGCGATGAAGGACCGCGTCGTGCAGAGCGACGACGTGCGGGCCTACCTCGACGGCGTCTGGACGGAGGTCCGCGC
>NZ_VOSR01000268.1:0-25062 GCF_007997345.1 Mitsuaria sp. TWR114 | reverse complement strand
GCCTGCGAGATCACCGGCTCCGGGAACACCATGCGCTCGAGCGTGATGATGCTGTCCGGATCGCACAGGGTTTCGCCCGTGGTGACGTCCTTCAGGCCCACGCAGGCCGCGATGTCGCCCGCCAGAATTTCCTTGATTTCCTCACGCTGGTTGGCGTGCATCTGCAGGATCCGGCCGATGCGCTCCTTCTTGCCGCGCACCGGGTTGTAGACGGTCGCGCCCGACTGCAGCACGCCCGAATACACCCGCACGAAGGTCAGCTGACCCACATACGGGTCGGTCATCAGCTTGAAGGCCAGCGCCGAGAACTTCTCTTCGTCGGTACGCTGACGCGTGACCGGCTGGTCGTCTTCATCGGTGCCGGCAACCGGCGGGATGTCCAGCGGCGAGGGCAGGAAGTCGATGACGGCGTCCAGCATGCGCTGCACGCCCTTGTTCTTGAAGGCGGTGCCGCACAGCATCGGCTGGATCTCGGTCGCGATCGTGCGCTTGCGGATCGCCACCTTGATCTCTTCCTCGGTCAGGTCGCCCGTCTCGAGGTACTTGTTCATCAGCTCTTCGGTGGCTTCGGCTGCGGCCTCAACCATCTTCTCGCGCCATTCCTGAGCGACCTCGACCAGGTCGGCCGGGATGTCTTCGAAGGTGAACTTCATGCCCTGGGAAGCCTCGTCCCAGATGATGGCCTTCATCTTGAAGAGGTCCACCACGCCCTTGAAGTTCTCTTCCGCGCCGATGGGGATCACCACGGGCACCGGGTTGGCCTTCAGGCGGGTCTTCATCTGGTCGACGACCTTGAAGAAGTTCGCGCCGGTGCGGTCCATCTTGTTGACGAACGCGAGGCGGGGCACCTTGTACTTGTTGGCCTGGCGCCAGACGGTTTCCGACTGGGGCTGCACGCCACCGACGGCGCAATAGACCATGCATGCGCCGTCCAGGACACGCATCGAGCGCTCGACTTCAATGGTGAAGTCCACGTGCCCGGGGGTGTCGATGATGTTGAAGCGGTGCTCGGGGTAGGACATGTCCATGCCCTTCCAGAAGCAGGTCGTCGCGGCCGACGTGATCGTGATGCCGCGCTCTTGCTCCTGCTCCATCCAGTCCATCGTGGCGGCGCCGTCGTGCACTTCACCGATCTTGTGGTTCACACCGGTGTAGTACAGGATGCGTTCGGTCGTCGTGGTCTTACCGGCATCGATGTGCGCCGAGATACCGATATTGCGGTAGCGCTCGATGGGGGTCTTGCGGGACATGGTGTCACTCCAAATGCATGGAGCCGCCATCGGGTCAGTAGTAACCCGAGGCGGCCAGAGAGGTCTTGATTAGAAGCGGAAGTGCGAGAACGCCTTGTTGGCGTCTGCCATGCGGTGGACTTCGTCGCGCTTCTTCATCGCGCCACCACGGCCTTCGGAGGCCTCCAGCAGTTCGTTGGCCAGACGTTGGGCCATCGACTTCTCACCACGCTTGCGCGCGGATTCCTTCAGCCAGCGCATGGCGAGGGCCAGACGGCGGACGGGGCGAACTTCCACGGGAACTTGGTAGTTCGCACCGCCAACGCGACGGGACTTCACTTCGACCATGGGCTTCACGTTGTTGATCGCGATCATGAAGACCTCGAGCGGATCCTTGCCGGACTTCTGCTCGACTTGCTCCAGGGCGCCGTAAATGATGCGCTCTGCGACGGCCTTCTTGCCCGATTCCATGATGACGTTCATGAACTTGGACAGATCAACGCTACCGAACTTCGGGTCCGGCAGGATCTCGCGCTTGGGTACTTCGCGACGACGTGGCATGGGATTCTTCCTTCAATGCTTCAGTTGGTCAGGGCTCTCGCCCCGCCGCGGATCTCCACCGACATCTGGGGGGATCCACTTACTCGGCTGCCGGTGCACCTGCACTCGGGCCGCAAAAATTCGATGACCTCTCGGCCACCAAGACCTGGGCTGATTAAGCCTTCTTCGGACGCTTGGCGCCGTACTTCGAACGCGCTTGCTTGCGGTCCTTCACGCCCTGCAGGTCCAGCGAACCGCGGACGATGTGGTAACGCACGCCCGGCAAGTCCTTGACACGACCGCCGCGCACGAGCACGACGCTGTGTTCCTGCAGGTTGTGGCCTTCACCGCCGATGTACGAGATGACCTCGAAACCGTTGGTCAGGCGCACCTTGGCGACCTTACGAAGCGCCGAGTTCGGCTTCTTCGGGGTGGTGGTGTACACGCGGGTGCAGACGCCACGACGTTGCGGGCACGACTGCATGGCCGGCGACTTGGATTTCGTCACCTCGGTCTCACGACCGTGGCGAACGAGCTGATTGATGGTTGGCATAAGTAACTTGTTCCCGTTTGAAGTCACAACCCCAGCGCATCCTGGCCTTGTGGCACCGCGTCAGATCGAGGCGTTCCACAAGCGACAAAAGCGCAGCACCTTGCGGCACCACGCTCGGATCAACCCCGGATCCGGTTCGAAACCTGGACCCCGGACGCATCAAGACATGCTGGAGAGCCGGCGATTGTAGGCGAGTTCAGTGAAATCGCACAAGGCGCTATGCTCCCGGACCCTATGACCGACGCTGTCTCCATCGCCCTTCCGCCGCTTCCGGACAACACGGCCGCCGCCGGCCGACTGGTCATCCTGGACACGCAGGTCGTCATGGACTGGCTGGTGTTCGATGAGCCCACCCTGTTGCCGCTCATCGCCGCAGTGGAGAGCCGGCACTTACATTGGGTCGCCACGGCGGCGATGAAGGCGGAGCTGCTGCACGTGATCGGGCGGGGCGTCGCGGCCCGCTATTCACCGGACCTCCAGCGCGTGGAGACGGCTTTCACGCAACATTGCCGATTCGTCGAGGAGCCCTCCTTGAGCATCGCGCGCCCCCGATGCAGCGACACCGACGACCAGAAATTCATTGATCTTGGCCTGGCACTCGCCGCGACGGCACCGACCTGGCTGATCTCGCGTGATCGCGCCGTGCTGAAGGTCGCCAAGCGCGCCGCCCGGCTTGGACTGCCCATCCTCTCGCCAGCCGCCTGGCTGAAGCTGAACGCTGGATGAGCCGCGCGCGCGGACGCTGGGCGTCCGCGCCACGATGCGGGCAATGAAAAAGGCTGCCGCCCTTGCGGGACGGCAGCCTTCGGGTGGTCGAGCCGCGGACAGCTCGACCCGGGTCGCTTCGATTACTCGCCAGTGCCTGCGTCGCTGGCCGCGTCGAGCGCGGACAGTTGCACCGCCGCCATTTCCTCGGCTTCCTGCATGGCGATGGAGCGGCGCTCGGCGTCGTCCATCTCTTCCTTGGCGCGGCGCGCCTGGTGGAAGGCCATGCCGGTACCAGCCGGGATCAGACGACCGACGATCACGTTCTCCTTCAGGCCACGCAGTTCGTCGCGCTTGCCCATGATCGCGGCTTCGGTCAGCACGCGGGTCGTTTCCTGGAACGACGCCGCGGAGATGAACGAGTCCGTCGACAGCGAGGCCTTCGTGATACCCAGCAGCACATCAGCGTGCGTGGCGATCATCTTGCCCTCGCCGCGCAGGCGGTCGTTGGTGTCCAGCAGCTCCGAACGCTCGACCTGTTCGCCGGCGATGTAGGACGAGTCGCCCGGGTTGACGATCTGCACGCGGCGCAGCATCTGGCGAACGATCACCTCGATGTGCTTGTCGTTGATCTTCACGCCCTGCAGACGGTAGACGTCCTGCACTTCATCGACGATGTAGCGCGCCAGTTCCTCGATGCCCAGCAGGCGCAGGATGTCCTGCGGATCGGCCGGGCCGTCGACCACGAGTTCGCCGCGGTTCACCACCTGGCCTTCGTGCACCAGGATGTTCTTTTCCTTGGGCACCAGCAGCTCGTGCTTGCGGCCTTCCGGATCGGTGATCTCCAGGCGGACCTTGCCCTTGGTCTCCTTGCCGAACGAGACCGTGCCGGTCTGCTCCGCCAGGAAGCCGGCGTCCTTCGGCGAACGGGCTTCGAAGAGTTCCGCCACCCGCGGCAGACCGCCGGTGATGTCGCGGGTCTTCTGGCCTTCCACCGGGATACGCGCCAGCACTTCGCCCGGAGCGAGCTCCTGACCATCGCGCACCTGGATCAGCGCGCCGACCTGGAAGCCGATCGTCACCGAGTGATCGGTGCCGGGGATCTTCACTTCCTGGCCGTTGGCGTCCAGCAGCTTGACCTGCGGACGGACCACCTTGGCGGCACCGCGACGCTTCGGGTCGATCACGACCAGCGTGGACAGGCCCGTCACCTCGTCGACCTGCTTGGCCACGGTGACACCTTCCTCGACGTTCTCGAACTTCGCCTGGCCGGCGAATTCCGTGATGATCGGGCGGGTCAGCGGGTCCCAGGTCGCCAGGATCGTGCCGGCCTTGATGGTCTGGTCGACCTTGATGTTCAGCAGGGCGCCGTACGGCACCTTGTGACGCTCGCGCTCGCGGCCATGCGGGTCGGTGATGATGATTTCGCCGGAACGCGAGATCACCACCAGTTCGCCCTTGCCGTTCGTGACGTAGCGCATCGTGGCATTGAAGCCGATGATGCCGTCCGACTTGGCTTCGACGCTGGAGGCCACCGCCGCGCGCGACGCCGCGCCACCGATGTGGAAGGTCCGCATCGTCAGCTGCGTGCCGGGCTCACCGATCGACTGGGCGGCGATGACGCCGACCGCTTCGCCGGTGTTGACCATGCCGCCGCGACCCAGGTCACGGCCGTAGCACTTGGCGCACAGGCCGAAACGCGTGCCGCAGGTCAGCGGCGTGCGGACCTTGACCTCGTCGACGCCGGCCGCTTCCAGCACATCCAGCGTGTCCTCGTCCAGCATGTTGCCGGCGACCAGCAGGGTGGCTTGCGTTTCGGGGTGCACGACATCAATGGCTGCCACGCGGCCCAGGATGCGGTCGCGCAGCGATTCGATCACCTCGCCGCCTTCGACCAGCGCGCGCATGTGGATGCCGTTGTCGGTGCCGCAATCGGACTCGGTCACGACCAGATCCTGCGTCACGTCGACCAGACGACGCGTCAGGTAGCCGGAGTTCGCGGTCTTCAGCGCCGTGTCCGCCAGGCCCTTGCGAGCACCGTGGGTGGAGATGAAGTACTGCAGAACGTTCAGGCCTTCGCGGAAGTTCGCCGTGATCGGCGTCTCGATGATGGAGCCGTCCGGCTTCGCCATCAGGCCCCGCATGCCGGCCAGCTGACGGATCTGCGCCGCGGAACCCCGCGCGCCCGAGTCGGCCATCATGTAGATCGAGTTGAACGACTCCTGCTCGACTTCCTTGCCGTTGCGGTCGAGGATCTTCTCCTTCGACAGCTGCGACATCATGACCTTGCCGACTTCGTCACCGGTCTTGCCCCAGATGTCGACGACCTTGTTGTAGCGCTCGCCGGCGGTCACGAGGCCCGAGACGTACTGCTGCTCGATCTCCTTGACTTCCTTCTCGGCGCGGTCGATCAGCTCGGCCTTCTGCTTGGGCACCAGCATGTCGTCGATCGCGATCGAGATGCCGGCGCGCGTGGCCAGCTTGAAACCGGACTGCAGCAGCTTGTCTGCCAGCACCACGGTTTCCTTCAGGCCGCACTTGCGGAAGGACGTGTTGATCAGGCGCGAGATTTCCTTCTTCTTCAGCGCCTTGTTGATGTTGCTGAACGGCAGGCCCTTCGGAAGGATCTCCGACAGCAGCGCGCGACCGACGGTCGTGTCCACCAGCTTGGTCTCGGGGATCCACTCGCCCGTGTCCTTGTTCTTGGTGTACTCGGTCAGGCGGACGCTGATCTTGGCGGTGATCTCCACCGCGCCGTTCTCCAGCGCGCGGATCATCTCGGGGATGTCCGAGAAGACCATGCCCTCGCCCTTGCCGTTGGTGCGCTCGCGGGTCGCGTAGTACAGACCCAGCACCACGTCCTGCGACGGCACGATCGACGGCTCGCCCGAGGCCGGGAACAGCACGTTGTTCGAGGCCAGCATCAGCACGCGGGCTTCCATCTGCGCTTCGATCGACAGCGGCACGTGGACGGCCATCTGGTCACCGTCGAAGTCGGCGTTGAACGCCGCGCAGACCAGCGGGTGCAGCTGGATCGCCTTGCCTTCGATCAGCACCGGCTCGAACGCCTGGATGCCCAGGCGGTGCAGCGTCGGCGCGCGGTTCAGCAGGACCGGGTGCTCCTTGATGACCTCTTCCAGGATGTCCCAGACGACCGGGGTGCCGCTCTCGACTTCCTTCTTCGCCGCCTTGATCGTGGTGGCGATGCCCATCGCCTCCAGGCGCGAGAAGATGAAGGGCTTGAACAGCTCCAGCGCCATCAGCTTGGGCAAGCCGCACTGGTGCAGCTTGAGCGTCGGGCCCACGGTGATGACCGAACGGCCGGAGTAGTCGACGCGCTTGCCCAGCAGGTTTTGCCGGAAGCGACCGCTCTTGCCCTTGATCATGTCGGCCAGCGACTTCAGCGCGCGCTTGTTCGCGCCGGTCATGGCCTTGCCGCGGCGGCCGTTGTCCAGCAGCGAGTCGACGGCTTCCTGCAGCATGCGCTTTTCGTTGCGCACGATGATCTCAGGGGCCTTCAGCTCGAGCAGGCGGGCCAGGCGGTTGTTGCGGTTGATGACGCGGCGGTACAGGTCGTTCAGGTCCGACGTCGCGAAGCGGCCGCCGTCCAGCGGCACCAGCGGACGCAGATCCGGCGGCAGCACCGGCAGCACTTCCAGCACCATCCAGTTCGGCTTGATGCCCGAGCGCTTGAAGGCCTCCATCACCTTCAGGCGCTTGGAGTTCTTCTTGATCTTCAGCTCGGAGCCGGTCATGTCGTTGCGCAGGCGGTCGATCTCGACGTCGAGATCCATTTCCGCCAGCAGCTTCTGGATGCCTTCGGCGCCCATCAGCGCGATGAACTCGTCACCGTACTCGACGCGCTTCGCGTCGTAGTCGTCCTCGGACATGATGCTGAACTTCTTCAGCGGGGTCATGCCCGGATCGACGACGACGTACGCCTCGAAGTACAGCACGCGCTCGATGTCGCGCAGCGTCATGTCGAGCACCAGGCCCAGACGCGACGGCAGCGACTTCAGGAACCAGATGTGCGCGCAAGGCGCGGCCAGCTCGATGTGGCCCATGCGCTCACGGCGCACCTTGGTCTGGGTGACTTCGACGCCGCACTTCTCGCAGATCACGCCGCGGTGCTTCAGGCGCTTGTACTTGCCGCACAGGCACTCGTAGTCCTTGATCGGGCCGAAGATCTTGGCGCAGAACAGGCCATCACGCTCCGGCTTGAAGGTCCGGTAGTTGATGGTCTCGGGCTTCTTCACCTCGCCGAACGACCACGAGCGGATCTTCTCGGGCGAGGCCAGCCCGATCTTGATCGCGTCGAAATGTTCGTCCGGGGTGAATTGCTTGAACAGGTCCAACAAACCCTTCATACGTTTCTCCTGTTCTCTTTAGTTGCGCTCGAGCTCGATGTCGATGCCCAGCGAACGGATTTCCTTCACCAGCACATTGAACGACTCGGGCATGCCGGCTTCGATCGAGTGCTCGCCCTTGACGATGGACTCGTACACCTTGGTCCGGCCATTCACGTCGTCGGACTTCACCGTCAGCATTTCCTGCAGGATGTACGAAGCACCGTAGGCTTCCAGCGCCCACACTTCCATCTCGCCGAAACGCTGGCCGCCGAACTGCGCCTTGCCGCCCAGCGGCTGCTGGGTGACGAGCGAGTACGGGCCGGTCGAACGGGCGTGCATCTTGTCGTCCACCAGGTGGTGCAGCTTCAGCACGTGCATGTAGCCGATCGTGGTCGGACGCTCGAACTGCTCGCCGGTGCGGCCGTCATACAGGAAGGCCTGCGTGCGGCTGGGCGTGAGGCCCTTCTTCGCGGCGATGTCGTCCGGATAGGCCAGCTTCAGCATCGCGCGGATTTCCTGTTCCTTCGCGCGTCGAAGACGGGGGTCGCGAAGGTGGCGCCGTGCTGCAGGTTGCGGGCCATGCCCAGGACTTCCTCGTCGCTCAGCTGGGCGAGGTCCTCGGACTTGCCGCCGTTCTGGTTGAACAGCTGGTCCATAAACTCGCGCAACTCGGCCACGCGGGCCTCGCGCTGGAGCATGTCGCCGATGCGCTGGCCAATGCCCTTGCCGGCCCAGCCCAGGTGGACTTCCAGCACCTGACCCACGTTCATCCGCGACGGGACGCCCAGCGGGTTCAGCACGATGTCGGCAGGCGTGCCGTCGGCCATGTAGGGCATGTCCTCGATCGGGGTGATCTTGGACACGACACCCTTGTTGCCGTGACGGCCGGCCATCTTGTCGCCAGGCTGCAGGCGGCGCTTGACGGCCAGGTACACCTTGACCATCTTCAGCACGCCGGCGGGCAGCTCGTCGCCCTGCGTCAGCTTCTTGCGCTTCTCGTCATAGGCGAGGTCGAAGCTGTGACGGGTCTGCTCCAGCGAGTTCTTGATCGATTCCAGCTGGTTGGCGATGTCGTCCTCGGCGGGACGAATGTCGAACCAGTGGAACTTCTCGACCTCGGCCAGGTAGTCCTTGGCGATGACGGTGCCCTTGGTGATCTTCTTCGGACCGCCGTTGGCGACCTTGCCCACCAGCAGCTTCTCAACGCGGTCGAACGCGTCGGCTTCCACGATGCGCAGCTGGTCGTTCAGGTCCAGGCGGAAGCGCTTCAGCTCGTCGTCGATGATCTGCTGGGCGCGCTTGTCGCGCTGGATGCCTTCACGGGTGAACACCTGCACGTCGATGACGGTGCCGTTGGTGCCCTGGTCCACGCGCAGCGACGTGTCCTTCACGTCCGAGGCCTTCTCGCCGAAGATCGCGCGCAGCAGCTTCTCTTCCGGCGTCAGCGTGGTCTCGCCCTTGGGCGTGACCTTGCCGACCAGCACGTCGCCCGGGTTCACCTCGGCACCGATGTACACGATGCCGGATTCGTCCAGACGAGCCAGCTGCTGTTCGCTCAGGTTCGGGATGTCGCGGGTGATTTCCTCGGAGCCCAGCTTCGTGTCACGGGCCATGACCACCAACTCCTCGATGTGGATCGAGGTGTAGCGGTCTTCGGCCACCACGCGTTCGGAGATCAGAATCGAGTCTTCGAAGTTGTAGCCGTTCCACGGCATGAACGCGACCAGCATGTTCTGGCCCAGAGCCAGTTCACCCAGGTCGGTCGAGGCGCCGTCGGCAATGATGTCTTCCGCGGCGACGCGGTCGCCACGCTTGACGATGGGGCGCTGATGGATGTTGGTGTTCTGGTTGCTACGCTGATACTTGATCAGGTTGTAGATGTCGACACCGACTTCACCGGCCACGGTCTCGTCGTCGTTCACGCGGATCACGATGCGGTTCGTGTCGACGTAATCGACCACGCCGCCGCGGCGCGCGGCCACCACCGTGCCCGAGTCCTTCGCGGCCACGCGCTCGACGCCCGTGCCCACGAAAGCCTTTTCCGGACGCAGGGTCGGAACGGCCTGACGCTGCATGTTGGCGCCCATCAGCGCGCGGTTCGCGTCGTCGTGCTCCAGGAACGGCACCAGCGACGCCGCCACCGACACGATCTGCGTCGGCGCCACGTCCATGTACTGGATGCGTTCGGGCGAAGTCAGCACCGATTCGCCGTTCTCACGCGCGGAAACCAGCTCGTCGACCAGTTGACCGGCATCGTTCAGCGACGCGTTCGCCTGGGCGATGACGTACTTGCCTTCCTCGATGGCCGACAGGTAGTCGATCTGGTCGGTGACCTTCGAATCGACCACGCGGCGATACGGCGTCTCCAGGAAGCCGTACTCGTTCAGGCGCGCATACAGCGCCAGCGAGTTGATCAGACCGATGTTCGGGCCTTCCGGCGTTTCGATCGGGCAGACGCGGCCGTAGTGGGTCGGGTGCACGTCGCGGACTTCGAAGCCGGCGCGCTCGCGGGTCAGACCGCCCGGGCCCAGGGCCGAGACACGACGCTTGTGCGTGATCTCGGACAGCGGGTTGGTCTGGTCCATGAACTGCGACAGCTGCGACGCACCGAAGAACTCCTTCAGCGCCGCGGAGATCGGCTTGGAGTTGATCAGGTCGTGCGGCATCAGGGCTTCGGTCTCGGCCTGGCCCAGACGCTCCTTGACGGCCTTCTCGATACGGGCCAGACCCGAGCGGTACTGGTTCTCGGCCAGCTCGCCGACGCAGCGCACGCGGCGGTTGCCCAGGTGGTCGATGTCATCGACCTCGCCGCGGCCATTGCGCAGCTCGACCAGGATCTTGACGACGTCCAGGATGTCCTCGTTCGACAGCGTCATCGCACCGGTCGGGATGTCGCGGCCCACGCGGGCGTTGAACTTCATCCGGCCGACGCGCGACAGGTCGTACGTGTCGTCGCTGTAGAACAGGCGGTTGAACAGGGCCTCGACGGCGTCTTCCGTCGGCGGCTCGCCGGGGCGCATCATGCGATAGATCGCCACGCGCGCGGCCAGCTGGTCGGCGGTCTCGTCCGAGGCCAGCGTCTGGCTGATGTACGCGCCTTCATCCAGCTCGTTCGTGAACAGGCACTGGATGTCCTTGATGCCGGCGCCGCGCAGCTTCTTCAGCAGCGAGTCCGTCAGCTCGTCGTTGGCCTTCGCGATGATCTCGCCGGTGTCCGGGTCGACCATGTTCTTCGCCAGGACGCGGCCCAGCAGGAAGTCTTCCGGCACGGTCACGTGCTGCGTGCCGGACTGCTCCAGCTGGCGCACGTGGCGGGCGGTGATGCGCTTGTCCTTCTCGACCAGCACGTTGCCGCTCTTGTCGGTGATGTCGAAGCGCGCGACTTCCCCCTTCAGGCGTTCGGCCACGAACTCCATCTGGGCGCCCGAGTCCATCAGGCGGAAATTGTCGAAGACGAAGAAGTGCGCCAGGATCTGCTCGGGATTCAGGCCGATGGCCTTGAGCAGGATCGTGACCGGCATCTTGCGGCGGCGGTCGACGCGGAAGTACAGGATGTCCTTCGGGTCGAACTCGAAGTCCAGCCACGAACCGCGATACGGAATGATGCGGGCCGAGAACAGCAGCTTGCCGGACGAGTGGGTCTTGCCCTTGTCGTGCTCGAAGAACACGCCGGGCGAGCGGTGCAGCTGCGAGACGATGACGCGCTCGGTGCCGTTGATGATGAACGAGCCGTAATCGGTCATGAGCGGCACTTCGCCCATGTAGACCTCTTGCTCCTTGATCTCCTTGACCGTCTTGGGCTGGGGGCTTTCCCGGTCGTAGATGATCATCTGCAGCTTCGCGCGCACGGCGGCGGCGAAGGTCAGGCCGCGCTGCTGGCATTCGCGAACGTCGAACGGCGGCTTGGCGATGTTGAATTCGAGGAACTTCATTTCCACGAACCCGTTGTGCGACACGATCGGGAACGTGGACAGGAATGCCGCTTGCAGGCCTTCCGGTTTGCGCTTCAGGGGAGCGACATCCTTCTGCAGGAAGTCGACATACGACTCCTTCTGCATCGTCAGCAGGTACGGAACGTTGAGCACGCTCACGCGCTTGCCGAAGCTCTTGCGGATGCGCTTGCGCTCGGTGTAGCTGTAGGGGGTTGCTTGCGCCATAAAGACTCCGTGTCGAGCGCGCCCCTGGCCTGGAGGCGCGCTGCGTCGGCGACTGGCTGTTCGGGCGTTGCACCCGAAGCTTGGTGGTTGGCCACTACCAACCGCTGGCGGACAACCCCGGCCACCGGACGGCACGGAGGGCGTTGCACCCCACGCGTGACGCACGGCCAAACCGCGGCCCGACCAAACCGTTCTCTGCAGTCGGATCAGAGAACACTCGAAAGAACCGTGCATGATACCGCACGATGCTTTCGATTGCTCTTTGTCAACCGGAACCGCACAGGGACAAACCCTGAAACGAGGAAAGGGGAGGCCCCATGGGACCACCCCTCTCGCGGATTGGAATCCGGTGAACGAGTCACCGGATCCCCACAAGGTCTTACTTGAGTTCGACCTTGGCGCCGGCTTCTTCCAGCTTCTTCTTAGCAGCTTCGGCGTCGGCCTTGGCAATGCCTTCCTTGACGGGCTTCGGAGCGCCGTCGACCAGGTCCTTGGCTTCCTTCAGGCCCAGGCCGGTGATTTCGCGAACGGCCTTGATGACCGAGACCTTGTTGGCGCCGGCGTCCGTCAGGACGACGTTGAACTCGGTCTTCTCTTCGGCGGCGGCAGCGCCACCAGCGGCAGCGCCGCCAGCAGCCGGAGCGGCCATCGAAGCGGCGGACACGCCGAACTTCTCTTCAATCGCCTTGACCAGGTCGTTCAGTTCCAGAACGGTCATGCTGTCCAGGGCAGCCAGGAAAGCGTCTTTGTCGAATGCCATGATAGGTTCCTAAATACAGAGTGTTTTGATTGCGCGAATGCAGCGTCGATCAGGCCGCGGCAGGAGCTTCTTCGGCAGCGGCTTCGGCGCCGCCACCCTTCTGCTGAGCCAGGGCAGCCAGCACGGCCGCGGTGCGTTGCACCGGCGACTTGAGCAGGCCGGCGATCTGCGACAGCAGGACTTCCTTGGTCGGGACAGCCGCCAGCGCCTTCACGCCGTTGACGTCCAGAGCCTTGCCGCCGTAGGCACCACCCTTGATGACGAGCTTGTCGTTGGTCTTGGCAAAGTCAGCGATGACTTTGGCAGCCGCGACAGCGTCTTCCGAAAAGCCGTAGATCAGCGGACCGACCATGGCGTCCGAAGCAGCCTCGAACGAGGTGCCGGCGACAGCACGGCGAGCCAGGGTGTTCTTCAGCACATGAAGGTACACGCCTTGGGCACGCGCGGTGACGCGCAGCTTGTTCAGGGCTTCAACGGTGAGGCCACGGTACTCAGCCAGCGCCAGCGTCTGGGACTTGGCGGCTTGCGCTGCCACGTCGGACACGACGGCTGCTTTCTCGTTGCGATTGAGACTCAAGGTCTACTCCTCACATTACGCCCTCGATGCGATGAATGACCATCGCGTCTCGGGCACCGGAATCAGCGACCTTCTGTCAGGAACCCATCGCGACGAACGCGATTCGAATCCTTTCAGCGGGACCGCCATCTGCGCTGGCTGGAGGCCGGAGCCTCCGATTAAGCGAGCTCCCCGAACTGCGGGAACTCTCGCCAGCGGTCTTGGATGACCTGGCCGGGTTTCCCCGGCCAGCCCACCAATTCATCGGCGCACGCCAGACTCGCGTGACGCCTCAATTGAATGAAGCCTCAGGCGGCCGCTGCGGCGTTGATCGTGCCGACGTCCACGCGGGCGCCAACGCCCATCGTCGACGAGACAGCGATCTTGCGCAGGTAGATGCCCTTGCTCGAGGCCGGCTTGGCCTTGTTCAGGGCTTCGACCAGCGCGCGCAGGTTGCCTTCCAGCTTGTCGGTGTCGAACGAGCGACGGCCGATCGTGCCGTGGATGATGCCGGCCTTGTCGACGCGGAACTGGACCTGGCCAGCCTTGGCGTTCTTGACGGCGGTGGCGACGTCCGGGGTCACGGTGCCGACCTTCGGGTTCGGCATCAGGCCGCGCGGGCCCAGGATCTGACCCAGGGTACCGACGATGCGCATCGTGTCCGGCGAGGCGATCACGACGTCGAAGGGCATGTCGCCCGCCTTGACGCGCTCAGCCAGGTCTTCCATGCCGACGACGTCGCGCCGGCGGCCTTGGCTTCTTCAGCCTTGGCGCCTTGGGCGAACACGGCGACGCGCTTGGTCTTGCCGATGCCGTTGGGCATCACGACGGCGCCACGGACCACCTGGTCCGACTTCTTCGCGTCGACGCCGAGTTGGATCGACACATCGATGGCTTCATCGAACTTGGCGGTGGCGCATTCCTTGACGAGGTTGATCGCCTCGGTCAGCGCGTACAGCTTGGTCGACTCGACCTTGCCCTGCAGGGCTTGTTGACGCTTGGTCAGCTTGGCCATGTCAGACACCCTCCACGATGATGCCCATCGAACGGGCGGAGCCGGCGATGGTACGGACAGCGGCATCCATGTCGGCGGCCGTCAGGTCCTTCTGCTTGGTCTTGGCGATCTCTTCCAGCTGGGCGCGGGTCAGCTTGCCGACCTTGTCCAGATGGGGGCGCTGCGAGCCCTTGTCGATCTTGGCAGCCTTCTTCAGCAGCACGGTCGCCGGGGGCGACTTGATGATGAAGGTGAAGCTCTTGTCCGCGAAGGCGGTGATCACGACGGGCAACTTGAGGCCCGGCTCATAGCTCTGCGTCTGGGCGTTGAACGCCTTGCAGAATTCCATGATGTTCAGACCACGCTGACCCAGCGCGGGACCGACCGGAGGCGACGGGTTCGCCTTGCCAGCCGGGATTTGCAGCTTGATGTAGCCGACAATCTTCTTGGCCATGTTTTCTCCTGATGGCGACACGACGGCCACGCCGTTTCGCCTGAGTGCTAGCGCGAGGGGCTGGCCCGGAAGACGTACCCTCGCTCCTCTTGTCCGCTTCTCGTTGCGGACTGGTCACGGAAGGTTGCGCCGGCTTTCGCCGTCGAGCACCTTCGGGCTCTTGTTCATTGGCGGAATGACGAATGGCGGCCCGAGCCGCCATGCCATTCACCGCTGATCAGACCTTCTCGACCTGGGCGAAGTCCAGCTCGACGGGGGTCGCACGACCGAAGATCGTGACCGAGACGCGCAGCTTCGACTTGTCGTAGTTGACTTCCTCGATGCTGCCGTTGAAGTCGGTGAACGGGCCTTCCTTGACGCGGACGATCTCGCCGACGATCCATTCCACCTTCGGCTTGGGCTTGTCGACGCCCTCTTGCATCTGGTTGACGATCTTCATGACCTCGGCTTCCGAGATCGGCGCCGGGCGGTTCTTCGCGCCACCGACGAAACCGGTGACCTTGGACGTGTGCTTGACCAGATGCCAGCTGTCGTCGTCCATCACCATCTCGACCAGCACGTACCCGGGGAAGAAGCGACGCTCGGTCACGGCCTTCTTGCCGTTCTTCAGCTCGACGACTTCCTCGGTCGGCACCAGGATGCGACCGAACTTGTCCTGCATGCCGGCGCGGTCGATGCGCTCACGCAGGTTGCGCTCCACCGCCTTTTCCATGCCGGAATAGGCGTGCACGACATACCAGCGCTTGGCCGGGCCAGCGGGCGCGGTCGACTCGGTCGCAACGACGTTTTGATCTTCGCTCATCTTGGTCCCCATCCGTTCCCGCTCAGCGCTTCCAACCCAGGATCAGGTCGTACAGCACCCACTCCAGCGTCTTGTCGGTGAACCACAGGAAGAGCGCCATCACCACGACGAAGGCGAACACATACAACGTCATCTGGCCAGCTTCCTTGCGGGTCGGCCAGACCACCTTGCCCACTTCCTTGATCGAATCCTGGCCATAGGCAATCAGCGACTTGCCGGACTCCGACGTGAAGAACGCCCCCACGGCCGCAGCCAGCAACGCGAGCAGGGCACCCCACTGCACCCACGGACCTTGCTTGCTCAGCGCGTAGAAGGCGACGATCGCGGCCACCAGCAGCAGCACGGCGCCAGCCAGCTTGACCTTGTCGGCGCCCGTCGTAACGGTTTCGACTTGAGGATTGGACATTGAACTCACTTCCGTCGCAGCTTAGCGCCGCGACATTTGTTCGCCTGGAACATTCCAGCCGAACCCACCAGCAGCAAAGCCCGCCGAGATGACTCCCGCGGGCTTGGCGCGACCACTAGGACCAACGTTCGCTTATCGCTGATCGTTGGCAGGGGCAGAGGGTCTCGAACCCCCAACCTTCGGTTTTGGAGACCGACGCTCTGCCAATTGAGCTATGCCCCTGTGGCCTTTGACTTGAATTACTCGATGATCGTCGCGACGACGCCCGAGCCGACGGTACGACCGCCTTCACGGATGGCGAAGCGCAGACCTTCTTCCATGGCGATCGGGGCGATCAGCTTCACGGTGATGCTGACGTTGTCGCCCGGCATGACCATTTCCTTGTCCTTCGGCAGCTCCACGGCACCAGTCACGTCCGTCGTGCGGAAGTAGAACTGGGGACGGTAGTTGTTGAAGAACGGGGTGTGACGGCCGCCTTCTTCCTTGCTCAGCACGTAGATCTCAGCGGTGAAGTGCGTGTGCGGCTTGATCGTGCCCGGCTTGGCCAGCACTTGGCCGCGCTCGACGTCCTCGCGCTTGGTGCCGCGCAGCAGGATGCCCACGTTGTCGCCCGCCTGACCCTGGTCCAGCAGCTTGCGGAACATTTCCACGCCGGTGACGGTGGTCTTCTGCAGATCGCGGATGCCCACGATCTCGATTTCCTCGCCGACCTTGATGATGCCGCGCTCGACGCGACCAGTCACCACCGTGCCACGGCCCGAGATCGAGAACACGTCTTCCACCGGCAGCAGGAACGCACCGTCCACCGCGCGCTCAGGCGTGGGGATGTAGCTGTCCAGCGCGTCGGCCAGGCGCATGATCGCCTGCTCGCCCAGGTCGCCCTTGTCGCCTTCCAGCGCCAGCTTGGCCGAACCCTTGATGATCGGGGTGTCGTCGCCCGGGAAGTCGTACTTGCTCAGCAGCTCGCGGACTTCCATTTCCACCAGCTCCAGCAGCTCGGCGTCGTCCACCATGTCGCACTTGTTCAGGAAGACGATGATGTACTTCACGCCAACCTGACGAGCCAGCAGGATGTGCTCGCGGGTCTGGGGCATCGGGCCGTCAGCGGCCGAGCACACCAGGATCGCGCCGTCCATCTGCGCCGCGCCCGTGATCATGTTCTTCACATAGTCGGCGTGGCCCGGGCAGTCAACGTGCGCGTAGTGGCGGTTGGCCGTCTCGTACTCGACGTGCGCGGTGTTGATCGTGATGCCGCGGGCCTTTTCTTCCGGCGCCGCGTCGATCTGGTCGTAGGCCTTGGCTTCGCCGCCGAACTTGGCCGCCAGCACGGTCGCGATCGCGGCCGTCAGCGTCGTCTTGCCGTGGTCAACGTGACCAATCGTGCCCACGTTCACGTGCGGCTTGGTACGTTCAAACTTGCCTTTTGCCATCTTGCGCTCCTGGCGATCAGATCAAGAAACGAGAGAAGAGGGTTGGTGCCCATGACGCGGATCGAACGCGTGACCTCTCCCTTACCAAGGGAGTGCTCTACCACTGAGCCACATGGGCATCGACACAGGATTGATGACCTTATCAGCAAACCTGTGTCGATATCTCGACACGACACCTTCAACTTCCGATGGAGCGGGAAACGGGAATCGAACCCGTGTCATTAGCTTGGAAGGCTAAGGTTCTACCATTGAACTACTCCCGCCCGGGAGTTTTCCAATTCCAGCTGCTTGAACCGCGAAGCGGGTGACGATCACCCGCTTCGTTGCTCTTGCATCTGTTCGCCTTGGTGGAGGAGGCTGGATTCGAACCAGCGTACGCGTTAGCGGGCAGATTTACAGTCTGCTGCCTTTAACCACTCGGCCACCCCTCCGAGGCGAGCCCACGACTATAGCACCGTTCTTTTTTGGCGCAAATACTTTTTGGCCCGCGCCCCTCTGGCGTGCGATTGGCGCTCGCCGAGCCGAAAGACGCTTCACGGTCTCTCCACGCGGAATGTGATCGGGAGGTGCCACCAAAGCGTGGCAGCGCACAGCGCAACATCCAACCGGGCGGACCGCAAGTAATACCAATTCAACGCCAACTGGTCTCATCCCCGAGGCCCCGCCCTCCCGCAGCCCTCCTTGAGCGCGACAGCCTCGACACCGCTGTCCATGCGGGTCGCGGCGATGCCACAGCAGGGAAAACACCGGCGTCAAACTGGTAGCAAAGTGGCGTTACCGCTCGTTATAGTGGCATGGCATTGGTTGCATTGAGGTGTATTCGGGGGCGCCAGCTGCATGCCACTCCGCCGATGGGTGTCGTGATTTCAGGTGCCGAGTCTTCATCAAAGGCCAACAACTCCAGGCCATTCGAGGAGCAGTTCATCATGAAGGTCAACAAGACCCCTATCGCAGCGGCGGTGACGCTGACGTTGCTGAGCGCGGCCTTCGCCGTGCAGGCGCAGGAACAGAAGAAGGACGACGGCACCCAGCTGGAACAGGTCGTGGTGACCGGCATCCGCGCGTCGCTGCAGTCGGCCGCCAACATCAAGAAGAACGCCAGCGCCGTTGTCGATGCCGTGAGCGCCGAGGACGTGGGCAAGCTCCCCGACTCGGACGTCGGCCAGGCCCTGGGCCGCATCCCCGGCATCTCGGTCGGCCGGGCGTTCGGCCAGGGCGCCTCGGTGTCGATCCGCGGCACCGACCCGCAGATGACGTACACCACGCTGAACGGCCAGACCGTCGCGTCCACCGGCTGGTATGACCAGATGGACATCGACCGCTCGTTCAACTATTCGCTGCTCCCCGCCGAAATGATCGGCGGCATGGAGGTCTACAAGTCCTCGCAGGCCAACCTGACCGAAGGCGGCATCGGCGGCACGGTGATCGTCAAGACCCGCAAGCCGCTGGACCTGAAGGCCAACACGGTCTTCGGCAGCGTGCGCTACGGCGACGGCACCATCAGCGACTCGGAGAAGGAAGCTTCCGGGCTGTACAGCTGGCGCAACGCAAGCCGCACCTTTGGCGCGCTGATCGCCGCCGGCCTGTCCAAGGGCGACTACATCCGCCGCGGCGTCGAAGCCGACAGCCGCTGGAACAGCGACGTGGCCCCGACCGCCTTCGTGCAGGAGCGCAAGCGCACCTCGCTCAACGTCGCCCTGCAGGCGCGCCCGGTCGAGGGCTTCGAAGTCGGCCTGAACCTGCTGAAGCTGAAGCTGGACGCCGACAGCTCCAACTCCAGTGACTACCTGATGCATGACCAGAATTGCGACCAGCGCAATACCGCGGTCAAGTCGGACTTCAACCCGAACGGCATGTGCCTGCACAGCACGACCACGGCCGCCAACCCGCTGCCGCACAAGTTCTTCCAGGTCTGGGCGCGCGGCGCCAGCATGGACTCGGAAAGCGCCGTGGCCGACGCCCACTACACCCTGGGCAGCGCCAAGTTCGACCTCGTCGTCGGCACGACCAAGGCGGACGGCGGCACCTCGGCCACCACCAACTACCAGACCGCCGCGTTCGACGGCGCCGCCGGCCCGTTCACGCGCCCGAACTGGCAAGGCACGATCGACGCCACCGGCAAGCAGATCAAGGTCAACCCGAGCAACGACCAGTCCTGGGGCGTCGGCTCCTTGCCGGCGCAGATGTCGCCGGAAACCTGGGCCACTTCCGCCGGTCCCAACAAGGACAAGGAAAAGTTCGGCCAGCTCGACGCCACCTTCGACCTGGACTGGGGCGTGATCAACGCCTTCAAGACCGGTGTGCGCTTTGCCGACCACACCTTCGAGAAGCGCAGCTACCGCCCGATCTGGAACACGACGATCACGCCGGTGGCCACCTCCGGGCTGTTCGACGGCTCGGTGAACGTCGGCGGATGGACGGTGCCGCGCGCCAACATCGGCGCGATGCTGGACAACACCAACCGGAACATCTCCGGCTGGGTCGAGGACCGCTCCGGCTATGGCGAGCTGAACGAGAAGAACCGCTCGGTCTACGGCATGTTCGAGTTCGAGACCAAGGGCATGCGCGGCAACTTCGGCGTGCGCTACGTCTCCACGAAGGCCACCAGCACCGGTTACCTGTTCGACGGCGTGACGCCGGCCGACCAGTACGCCGGCAACCAGAACTGGGCCAAGACCACCACGTCCACCAAGTCGACCTACAACGACGTGCTGCCCAGCATCAACCTGGCCTTCGACCTGAGAAGCGACCTGGTGCTGCGGGCGACCGCCTCGCAGGCCATCACGCGCCCGAACTTCGCCAACATGTTCGGCGTGACGGTGTCCGGCTACAACGACGACCGCAACGGCAACGAGACCTGGACCATCGGCAACATCGGCCTCAAGCCGATGAAGTCGAGCCAGGCTGACCTCGGCCTGGAGTACTACTACGGCCGCGGCAACATGATGTCGGCGACCTACTTCATCAAGGACATCTCCAACTTCGTCGTCGCCATCGCCACGCCGAACCAGAAGGTCGGCCTGGTCGATCCCAAGACCGGCGTCGACAACTGGACGGTGCAGAGCTTCCAGAACGCCGGCGGCGGCAAGATCCGCGGTATCGAACTGCAGGCCAACCACGCCTTCGGCAACGGCTTCGGCGCGCAGGGCAACTACACCTTCACCGAAGGCACGGCGCCGGCCAGCAGCTACCTGGACGGGCTGAGCCTGTTCACGCAGTCGTCCAAGCACAACGTGAACCTGGTCGGCTACTTCGAGAACGAGCAGTACTTCGCCCGCCTGGCCTACAACTGGCGCTCGAAGTACATGATCCGCGAAGGCGCGTTCTGGTACGGCAACCGCATGCACGATGCCTACGGCACGCTGGACGCCAGCGTGGGCTGGAACATCACCAAGAACCTGCGGCTGTCGTTCGAGGCGATCAACCTGACCAAGGAAGACGACGTCCAGTACGGCGCCGCCGCGGCCTCCAACACCGCCATCAAGGATCCGCTGCGCGCGGGCTTCCCGGCCTGGAGCTTCAAGGGCGAGACCACCTACAAGCTGGGCCTGAGCGCCAAGTTCTGACCGGCACCGCTGCGTCACTTCGAAAGCCCGGCAGCCGCCGGGCTTTTTTCGTTGCGCTGCGCGGCCGGGCAAGCAAGCAAGCAAGCAAGCAAGCAAGCAAGCAAGCAAGCAAGCAAGCAAGCGACTCTCCGCCTGCGGGCGGGCGGCGCTCGCGCGCTAGAAGTCGTAGAAGGTGGTGATGGTCAGCCGGCCCTGGCGCGGATCGCTGCTGAGGCCCAGCGCGGGATTGACGATGGCCGAGTGCAGCAGGCTGCCCCGGTAGGCCACCAGGCGGTTGAATCGCGCCGGCAGCATGCCCAGCAGCTCGAAGCAGTCGTCCGAGTCGCTGAAATAACGCGGCGGCGCCGGATGGCGCTCCATCTCCGCGTAGATCAGGTCGCCGTAGCGTTCGCGCTGATCGGCGGTGATCTGCTGCAGGCCGCTGGCCTTGTGGCGGTAGAAGGCGGTACCGCCATGGCGCTCGTCGCAGAGGTAGAGCATCACGGCCATGAAGTGCGGCGTGCTGGCATCGAAATGCGGCACCCGCTGCAGCGGTCCCAGGTCCTCGGGGGCCACCGTCGTCACCGAGAAGGCGCACGGCGACTTGCGCAGCGGCAGCTCCTCCGGGACGCCGAAGTTCAGCCGGATCAGCGGGTCCAGCAGCTCCGTCAGGCTTTCGCTATAGGCCGCGGGCACTGGCGCTCGCAGCCCGGGATAGCCCTTGCGCTCGTCAGCGCCCGGGCAGCGCTCGAAGCGGGCCTGGCAGGCCGCCTCGACCAGCGCCTGCGGATGCGCGAGGAAATCGTCGATGACGACGACCGGATGCTCGCCGACCCGCACCGAGCGGATGTCGGGCGGCATGCGGATGGCGAAGGTGTCCGGGCTCATGGGCCGGTATTGTGCGGGCGCGACCCGCTCAGATCTTCCAGTACCAGCGGCGCCGGTCGAGCTCGCGCACGATGAGCCACCACACGCCCACGAAAGCCAGCGCGAAGCCCAGCGACTGCGCATGCGGCCCGAGCCAGGCGCCCAGCCAGCCGAAGCCGTGCGCGTAGATCGGGCGCATCCAGCCGAAGCCTTCGAGGAACACGGTGCAGATCCAGGCCCCGGCGTAGGCCGCGATCGCGTTGACGCCGAAGCTGCGGAACAGCGCGGGCGCGCCGAGCCGTCGATCAGCACATGCCCCGCGAGCAGCACCAGCGCGGCCAGGCCTCCGGTCCACAGCACGAAGGACGGCGTCCAGAGGTTCTTGTTGATCGGCATGAGGCCGATGGCGTCGAGCGCGAAGCCCGTGGCCGCCGCGATGAGCCCGACGGCCGCGAGCTGCCGGAGGGCGCCGGCGCGCAGCGCCTCGCCGCAGCGCCAGCCCAGCAGCGTCGTCGCCAGGGCGCCGAGCGTCGCGACGAGGCCCTCGGGGTCATGGCCGAGGCCCGTCACCGGATCCCACTCGTAGCCATGCGGACCGAGCAGCCACGCATCGACACGGCTGGCGATGTTGCCGGCCTTGTCGAGCGGACCGCCCCACAGCAGCAAGGCGCCATAGCCGGCCAGCAAGGCGGCGAGCCAGACGCGTTGACCGGCGGCGCGCCACTGGATCGCGATCAGGCCGGCGAGCGCGAAGCACAGGCCGATGCGCTGCAGCACGCCGGGAATGCGCAGCGCCGGCTTGTCCATCAGCCACCACGCCAGCGCGTGCAGCACCAGTCCCAGCGCCACGATGCGCAAGCCGCGCTGGACCACGGTGGCGCGCAAGGACGCACCGTCGCCGGCCTCGATGCGCGCGCCCATGGCCAGCGACAAGGAGACGCCCACGATGAACAGGAAGAACGGGAACACCAGGTCGGTCGGCGTCCAGCCGTTCCACGCCGCGTGCTCCAGCGGCGCGTAGACGTGGCCCCAGTCGCCGGGGTTGTTGACCAGCAGCATCGCGGCGACGGCCAGGCCGCGCATCGCGTCGACGGACGCAATGCGTTTCGAGGAAGCGTTCATGGGACGAGGATCGGAAGGAAACAGACGCTCAGAAGTCGCAGCGACTCTCGAGCGCGGGCGTGGCCGGCGGGACCTGGTCGAGCCGCGCGATGCCGCCGGCGCGCCAGCGCTTCACCTGCGCCTCCACCTGGGCCGGGCTCAGGACGGTGTCCTTCGCGTGGAAGACCCAGTCGACGTCCTGCTCGTACACCCGCGGCGGGCCGCCCGCGACGCCCGTGGGCAGCGGACCGCCCGGCGAGAACCACAGGTTGAAGTTGATCGACATCGGCACCACCGGGTAGTTGCGGCCGCCGTGTTCGTCGATCTTGCGGCCGTCGATGAACCATTGGGTGCGGCCGTCGGCCACCTGCATCACCAGCGTGTGCCAGTCGCGGCCGCGCTCGCCCAGCGGGCCGAACTCCTCGTGCTGCTGGTTGAAGGCCAGCCACGGATCGAGACGCACCGTCTGCCAGGTGATGCCGTAGATGCGGGTCTTGTCGCTGCCCCAGCCGCCATTGGGCAGGTACTCCCAGTCCAGCTCGCTGAACTCGGGATCGAAGTCGTGCCTGAGCGGGCTGACCGCGTAGAAGGTCTGGATCACCGGGTCGCCATCGGCGCCGCTCACCGGCTGGTCGCTGAAGCGGATCCGCGCGGCATAGGTCCCCGCGAGGTACTTGCGCTGGTGGCACACCTGCACCTGTGCCGTCCCCGGGCCGGTGCCGTCGGTCACGCCATGCAGGCGCAGCTGGCCGTCGACGACGCTCAAGCCCTCGGGCGCCCAACGAGCGCCGGGAATGCCCGGGTGGCCCGGCGCACTGCGGACCGTCCAGCCCTGCTTGAACAGCGCGGCGGTATCGGCGTAGCTGAAGTCGTCGAAGAAGAATTGCGGGTCGGCGGCGTGCGCGCCACCGGCCATCGACATCGCCACGAGGCCCGCGGCGATCGCCTTCATGTCGCGTTCTCCACCGGCGCCGTCGCCACCGCCGGCTCCTGCGGTGCCCGCCCGGGCATGCGCACGAACAGCAGCAGGATCAGCGCCGGCGCGCCGCAGGCGATGGTCCACAGGAAGAAATGCTCGTAGCCCATCGCGAGCTGGATGTCGCCGCTGATGGTCTTGGAGAAGATGAAGCCCAGCTGCATCACGCCCGAGCCCAGCGCGTAATGCGCCGTCTGGTACTTGCCCGGCGCGACGGCCTGCATGATGAACAGGATCATCCCGACGAAGCCGAAGCCGTAGCCCAGCATCTCCACCGCGACGGCGAAGCCGACGTGCCAAAGATCCGCCGGCATCGTGACGGCCAGGTAGTAGAAGGTCGCGTTGGGCACCGCCATCGCCACGATCAGGAAGGGCATCGCGCGGCGCAGGCTCATCCAGCTGGTGAAGTAACCCCCGGCGATGCTGCCCAGCAGGAAGGCCGCCGTGCCCACCGTGCCGTAGATCCCGCCCACCTGCTCGGTGCTCAGGCCCAGGCCGCCCTTGTCGCGCGCCTCGATCAGGAACAGCGGCCCGATGGTCTGCACCTGCCCTTCGGCGAAGCGGAACATCACGATGAACAGGATCATCAGCCAGATGCCCGGCTTGCCGAGGAAGTCCGCGATGACCTCGCGCAGCGTGCGCCAGACGCCGGCCGCGGTGAGGTCGCCGTGATCGGTGTTGAGCGCGCCGGGCAGCGCGTACGCGTTGTAGCTGGCCAGCACGAACAGCAGCACCGACAGCAGCCCGAAGATCACCGACCACGCGTTCATGACGCCGATGCCACGCTCCAGGTGACCGGCCAGCACCAGCAGGCCGCCCAGCGTCAGGAACTTCGACGCGTTGAAGAACGCGCCCTGCCAGCCGGCGTAGGCCGCCTGCTGCTTGTCGTCGAGCGCTGCCATGTACAGGCCGTCGCAGGCGATGTCGTGCGTGGCCGACGCATACGCGAGCAGGAACAGCACCGCGATGCTGGCCGCGAACCACATCGGCAGCTGCAGCGCCACCGCCATCAGCGCCAGGCCGGCCGCGCCGGTGAACTGCCCGGCGACGACGATCAGCTTCTTGCTGCGCGCCAGCTCCAGGAACGGGCTCCACAACGGCTTGAACGCCCAGGCCAGGCCCAGCAGGCCGGTCCAGCGCGCGATCTGGTCGTTGGCCACGCCCATGTTCTTGAACATCAGGCCGGCGATCAGCATGACGACGAAGAACTGCATGCCCTGCACGAAGTACAGGCTGGAGACCCAGCGGATCGGCGATCGCGCGGGCGCGGAGGAAGTCTGCGGCTGGCTCATGTCGAGGCCCTCGGATCGATGCTCAGTTCAGCGTCACCGGCGACTGGCCGCCGGCCTGGCCGCGGCCTTGCAGCCAGTCGCCCAGGGCCGCCAGCGCGCCGTCCGCGTAGCCCCAGCTGATCACCGTCGGCGCGTCGACATCCAGCGCCTGGAACGGATTCCAGAGCACCAGGTGCAGGTCAGGCCGCCAGTTGCCGGCCTGCGCGCCGTAGCGCGCCCGGTGCGTCGAGGCGACGATGGTGAAGCGGCCATCCGCCGGGACCGTCGCCCAGTCCAGGGCGGCGATGTCGGCGAGCGAGACGAACTCGACGTCGCGGTAGCCCTCGAACAGCGCGCGCACCTGCGC
>NZ_VOSR01000267.1:0-6393 GCF_007997345.1 Mitsuaria sp. TWR114 | reverse complement strand
GCGCCGCCAGGCGCCGCCGATCGTGCGGCTGCGCGCCCGGGCCTTCGGCAGCGGCCGGCAGTTGCCGATCGCGGCGCGGCACTATTGAACCGAAGCGCCGATGACCGCATCGGCGCGCGTCGAATCCCAGGGAAAGGACAAGGCATGACCCGCAAGACCGTCGCCGTGGTGGTGGGCCGTTGGCAGCTGGTGCACCAGGGGCAGGAGGCGCTGTTCCAGGCGGCCTTTGGTCTGGCAGACGAGGTGATCGCGGTGCTGGGCTCCTCGTACAAGGCGCGTGACCCGCGCAATCCCTTCGTGCACGAGGAGCGCCGCCAGATGCTGCTGGCCAACCTGAGCGAGGCGCAGCGACAACGGCTGCACGTGCTGCCGGTGCGCGACTACTTCGACGACCGGCGCTGGAACGCCGCCGTGACCCTGGGCGTGCGGGCGCTGGCGGGCGAGGAGGCCGACATCGTGCTGGTGGGCCATCGCAAGGACCACACCAGCTACTACCTGAACAATTTCCCGCGCTGGCGGCAGCAGCTGGTGGACCGCCTGGCCGATGTCGACGCCACGGCGATGCGGCAGGTGTTCTTCGAGGCCGAGGACCCGGACGCGGCACTGACCGTCATGACGCCCTACGTCAGCGCGCCGGTGCGCGCGTGGCTGCAGGCCTGGAGCCGCCTGCCCGAATACGCGCGGCGCAAGGCCGAGCATGCGGCCGTGGCGAGCTATCGGAAGAAGTACACCGCGGTCGCGTACATGACCGGCGACGCGGTGGTGACCGTTGGCGACCATGTGCTGCTGGTGCGGCGCAAGGGCCCCTTCGGCGAGGACCTCTGGGCCGTGCCCGGCGGCCACCTCGACCGCGGCGAGAAGCTGGTGGCCTGCGCGATCCGCGAGCTGATCGAGGAGACGCGCTTCCCCTTGCTGCCGGCCTCCATCCTCGCGGCGCTGCACGGGGTCGCCACCTTCGAGGACCCACTGCGCAGCGCGCGCGGCCGGCTGATCACGATGGCCCACCACTTCAAGTTCCCGGCCATGGGCACGCTGCCGGAGGTCGTCGGCTGCGACGACGTGAAGGAGGCGCGCTGGTTCCATCGCGATGAGTTGGCGGCGATGGAGTCGCGCTTGTTCGAGGACCACTTCGTGATCCTCGATCACTTCCTCGGCTTGATCGAGGACTGATCGGGGACTGCCCGGAGCGTGGGTCAGAACGGCAGGCCGATGTAGTTCTCGGCCAGCACGCGCCGGGCCGCCTCCGACCCGAGGACGTAGTCCAGCTCCGCCTCCTGCAGCTTGGCCTGGAAGGCCGGTTCCTGGTCGAAGTTGTGCATCAGGCTGGTCAGCCACCAGGAGAAGCGCTCGGCCTTCCACACGCGGGCCAGGCAGCGGGCGGAGTAGTGGTCCAGTCCGGCATCGCTGCGCTCGCGGTAGTGCTCGATCAGGGCCTGCGACAGGTAGCGGACGTCGGAGGCCGCGAGGTTCAGTCCCTTCGCGCCGGTCGGCGGCACGATGTGGGCCGCGTCGCCGGCCAGGAACAGGCGGCCGAAGCGCATCGGCTCGGCAACGAAGCTGCGCAGCGGCGCGATGCTCTTCTCAAGCGACGGACCGGTCACCAGCCCAGCTGCCGCCTCGGGATCCAGCCGCAGACGCAGCTCGTCCCAGAAGCGGGCATCGGTCCAGTCCTCCACGCGCTCGCCCAGCGGCACCTGCAGGTAATAGCGGCTGCGGGTCGGCGAGCGCATGCTGCACAGGCTGAAGCCGCGCGCATGGCGGCTGTAGATCAGTTCGTCGGCCACCGGCGGCGTGTCGCTGAGCAGGCCCAGCCAGCCGAAGGGATAGACCTTCTCGTAAAGGCGGATCGCGTCCGGCGGGACGCTCGCGCGGCACACGCCGTGGAAGCCGTCGCAACCGGCGATGAAATCGGCATGGATCTCGACCGCCTCGCCGCGCACCGTGCATCGCCCGCGGGGCGTCGCGGTGTGGAAGCCGTCGATGCGGACCTCGGCCGCCTCGTACAGCGTGGGCAGCCCGGCGGCGTCGCGCGCGGCCATGAGGTCGCGGGTGACCTCGGTCTGGCCATAGACCAGCACCCCATGCCCGCCGGTGAGCTGGCGCAGGTCGATGCGGTGCCGCACGCCGCCGACCGCCAGCTCGAAGCCGTCGTGGACCAGCCCCTCGGCATGCATGCGGGCGCCGACGCCGGCGTCGTCCATCAGGTCGGCGGTGCCTTGCTCCAGCACGCCGGCCCGGATGCGCGAGAGCACGTGGTCGGCGGTCTGGCGCTCGACGATCAGCGTGTCGATGCCGGCGCGGTGCAGCAACTGGCCCAGCAGCAGGCCCGAGGGTCCGGCGCCGACGATCAGCACCTGGGTTCGCAAGGTCTTCATGGCAATCCGGCCTTCTGGCGAGGCGCGTGGTGTTGTCTCCGATGGGCGCAGCCTACGGCGCGGACGATCCGCGGTGAATGGACGGCGCCGACGCGCGCTTGCACAATCCGAACCTATGCCCGAATCGCGCCCGAAGTCCTCTTCCCGATCACGCGCCGGCGCGACGCCGGTGTATTCCCTCTACGGCGAGGAAGGACAAGCGCCCGCCCTGGACGGGCTGCACCTCGAATCGATCGCCGAGCGCAGCCGCTTGCACAATTGGGAAA
Source organism: Mitsuaria sp. TWR114 (assembly GCF_007997345.1). Lineage (NCBI taxonomy): Bacteria > Pseudomonadati > Pseudomonadota > Betaproteobacteria > Burkholderiales > Sphaerotilaceae > Roseateles > Mitsuaria sp. TWR114. The sequence continues at coordinate 3,752 of NZ_VOSR01000267.1, read as the reverse complement.
TCCAGCCGCATCGGCATGGCGCGCTGGTGCAGCTGCTGCTGATCGAGCGCGGCCGGGTCGTGGTCCGCATGGACGAGGACGAGCGCGAACTGCGTGCGCCCGCGCTGGTGTGGGTGCCGGCGCTGGCGGTGCACGGCTTCCGCTTCGCACCGGAGACGGAAGGGCTGGTCGTGACGCTGGACCAGGGCCGGCTGCGGGACTTGCTCGATCACCTGCCGGACTTGCTGGAGAGCCTCGCCGAGCCGCGGTTGGTGCCGCTGGAACGCGGCGCGACGGTGACGCGCGCGCTGTTCGCGGTCGGCCATGGGCTGAGGGAAGACTACGCCGGGGGTCATGGGCGGGCAGTGTAGGGGTGTCCCTCTCCGTCGGGTGGGCGGGTCACTTCCGGCACGGGGGATGGCTGGGCGATCATCGCCACCGTCGCGGCCGGCGAGGGCCGCGCCTTGCAGCACCTGGCCCGCTATCGCGAGCAGGTTGAGCGTCACTACCGGCGTCAGCCGCCGGTGGCCGAGCTGGCGGCGCCGCTGGGCATCACGCCGACGCAGCTGAACCGCCTGTGTCGTCGCCATCTGCACTGCTCGGCGCTCGCCGTCCTGCACCAGCGCGTGCTGCTGGAGGCCAAGCGCGAGCTGGGCTACACCAACCTGATGGTCCGACAGATCGCCGACGGCCTGGGCTTCGCCGATCCGGCCTACTTCACGCGCTTCTTCCTGAAGCACACCGGGCGCGCGCCGACCGAATGGCGCGAGCACGGCGGCGGACGCTGACGGCCGCGGCCGCTGATGATGGCCGCGTGCCGTCGCCGTGGATCACAGGCCCAGGTCGCTCAGGCCGGGATGGTCGTCGGGGCGGCGGCCCTGCGGCCAGAAGAACTTGCGGTCCGCGGCCTGGATCGGCTGATCGTTGATGCTGGCGTGGCGGTGGGTCATCAGCCCTTGCGCGTCGAATTCCCAGTTCTCGTTGCCGTGGCTGCGGAACCAGTTGCCAGCGTCGTCACGCCATTCGTAGGCGAATCGGACGGCGATGCGGTGGCCCTCGAAGGCCCACAGTTCCTTGATCAGGCGGTAGTCCAGTTCACGCGTCCACTTGCGCTCCAGGAAGGCCTGCGCCTGCGCGCGACCGCGCGGGAACTCCGCGCGATTGCGCCACTGCGTGTCCGGGCTGTAAGCCAGCACGATGCGCGCCGGGTCGCGGCTGTTCCAGGCGTCCTCCGCCAGGCGGATCTTCTGGATCGCGGTGTCGCGGGTGAACGGGGGCAGGGGCGGGCGGGAGTCCATGTCGTTGGCCTTTCATTGGGAGACATCAGGTAGACAGATCTGTCTACGCCGTCATTCTGTCGAAGGTAGACAGGTCTGTCTACAATAGCCGCATGAACGACATCGATGGCAGCGTGGACATCGGCGAGCTGCCCGCCCGCGATCGCATCCTGCGCACCGCCCACGACCTGTTCTATGGCGAGGGCATCCGCGCGACCGGCATTGACCGCGTGATCGCCGCGTCCGGCGTCACCAAGGTCACCTTCTATCGGCACTTCCCCAGCAAGAACGACCTGATCGTGGCCTACCTCGACATGCGGCACGCGCGCTGGATGGCGTGGTTCAGCGAGGCGCTCGCTCGCCACGGCGACAGGCACCCGGGCGCGCTCGCGCTGGTGCCGACGATGGGTGAATGGTTCCGTGGCGAGGCCCTGGGCGACTACCGCGGCTGCGCCTTCCTCAACGGGGTGGGCGAGATGGGACCCGCGCTGCCCGAGGTGGTCGAGATCACGCGGCGCCACAAGCAGGACATGACGGACGCGATCGCCGGGCGCTTGCCCGCTTCGCGGCAACGCCGGAAGCTGGCGGCCGCGCTTGCCCTGGCCGTCGATGGCGCGATCGTGCAGGCGCAGTTCGCGGACGATCCCGCGCCGGCGCTGAAGGGCCTGCAGCTGATCGTCGAGTCGCTGACCGGCGATACCGCCTGACGAGCGGGGAGACGCGCGTCCGATGCCACCGTCGTGGAGGCTGCCTCATTCCGCAGCACCGCAATCATTTCCTTGCCGTGACAAGCACTTGCGACATCCGTGCGCGGGCAGCCAACAGAGTTGTCCACAGCGGCCGTGGACAGACTGAGCCGCCGGTGCACAACCGGTGGGCACTGTGAGCAACTCCAGGACGGGAACGTGGCTTGCTCAAGGTTCCCGGCCCGGCCGTCAAGGCCTGACGCTCGTCAATCGCCCCGCTCGCAGGCCTGCCTGTTTTTAAGGCGAAGCAAGAATTTCCCTGGCATGACAAGAGCTTGCGTCGCTCCTGCAGCGGCAGCCAACAGGCTTGTCCACAGCGCGCGGGGATAGCCGCAGCACCGTCGCAGGTCGTTCCGTATGGCTCATTCGGATCACTGCCTCATTTCGCGGCAGTGCAATGAATTCCGTGATGAATCAACGGCTTGCACCATCCCTGCCCGTTGAGCCAACAGACTTGTCCACAGAAGTCGTGGACAGTGCCGTCGGCGGCGAGGCGGGGAGGCTCAGCCTGGCCTCCAGGCCCCCACCCGGGCGGTTATGGAGGGAGAGGTGTCCCCCCATCGCGGTGGCGAGTTGCTGGGCGATGGCCAGCCCGAGCCCGGTGCCGCCGGTCTCGCGATTGCGGGAGGTTTCCAGCCGGTGGAAGGGTTTGAAGACCTCGCCCAGTTGGTCCTCCGGGATGCCGGGCCCCCGGTCCAGCACGGCGATCGTCAAGCGCGGGGCCGGGTCTTGCGCGTCGTCGCGCCGGACCTGGATCTCCGCCGCGCCGCCGAAGGCCAGGGCGTTGTCGATCAGGTTGACGAGGATGCGCTTGAGCGCCTGCGGCGGCGCCACGATGGGCGCGCCCGCCGCGCCGTCGAGCGTCACGGATTCGCCGGCGTCTTCGTAGTCACCGACGATGCTCGCCAGCAATGCGTCGGTGTCCAGGCGCGCGGTCGGCTCGGAAGTCCCGTGCAGCGTCCGCGCGTAGGTCACGCCTTCACGGACCAGCGCGTGCATCGCGTCGAGGTCCTGCCGGAACTTGTCGCGCAGCGCCTCGTCGGCCATCAGGTCCGCCCGCAGCCGCATCCGCGTGATCGGCGTCTGCAGGTCGTGCGAGATCGCCGCCAGGATCTCCACCCGCTCGGCGGTGTAGCCGGCGATGCGCTGCTGCATCGCGTTGAAGGCGCGCGCGGCATGGGCCACCTCGGCCGGGCCGTCCTCGGCGATCAGGCGCGGCGTGAGGTCCGGGCCGAGATCGTCGGCCGCGGTCGCGAGCGCGTTCAGCGGTCGCGTCACCAGCCGCACCGCCATCCAGGTGCAGAAGGTCAACACCACCAACTGCGCCACCAGCACCCAGGTGACCCACTCGGGGATGGGCATGTCGACGCGGCGTGCATGCACGGTGACGGCGGTGCCGTCGCCCAGGCGGACCAGCAGCTGATAGCGCCGCGCGCCGACCTGCGCGACGCGCTCGATGCGGAAGGGCCGCAACGCCTGCGTCAACGCGTCGACGAACGCGCCGCTGAATTCGGTGTGATCGACCGGTCCCGCCTGCGCATCGATCTCGTCGGCGAGCGCGAAGCGGAAGTTGGGCCGCTCCAGGCGGTTCAGCCAGGTGGCGCGCTCGGCGGGCGGGAGGCGGTCGAGGACGGCGACGCCGGTGGCGATGTCGCGCTCGATGCCCGACATCATCAGCGAGCGCAGCGCCATCGAGCGCTCCTGCCGGATCGCGACGTAGGCCAGCGCCTGCGCGATCGCGATGCCCAAC
>NZ_VOSR01000266.1:0-5284 GCF_007997345.1 Mitsuaria sp. TWR114 | reverse complement strand
GGGAGAGGGCCGGGGTGAGGGCCTTCTCGCTCACTTCTTCACCGGCTCATCCGGCTTGCCCTCGTTGCCCGCGATGTACGGGCTCCACGGCTTGGCCTTGACCGGCGCGGGCGTCTTCCACACCACGTTGAACTGGCCATCCGCGCGGATCTCGCCGATGAACACCGACTTGTGCAGATGGTGGTTCTTCTCGTCCATCTTGGACGTGATACCCGACGGCGCGGTGAAGGTCTGCCCGCCCATCGCGGCGATCACTTTGTCGACGTCGGTCGACTTGGCCTTCTCCACCGCCTGCTTCCACATGTTGATGCCGATGTAGGTCGCCTCCATCGGATCGTTGGTCAGCGGCTTGTCCTTGTGGCCCGGGATGTTCTTCGCCTTCGCATACGCGGCCCACTTCTTGATGAAGGCATCGTTGGTCGGGTTCTTGATCGACATGAAGTAGTTCCACGCCGCCAGATGTCCCACCAGCGGCTTGGTATCCACGCCGCGCAGCTCCTCCTCGCCCACCGAGAACGCCACCACCGGCACGTCCTTGGCCTTCAGCCCGGCGTTGCCGAGCTCCTTGTAGAACGGCACGTTGGAGTCGCCGTTGATCGTCGACACCACCGCCGTCTTCCCGCCGGCCGAGAACTTCTTGATGTCGGCCACGATGGTCTGGTAGTCGCTGTGACCGAACGGGGTGTACTTCTCGTCGATGTCGCTGTCCTTCACGCCCTTGCTCTTCAGGTAGGCACGCAGGATCTTGTTGGTGGTGCGGGGGTAGACGTAGTCGGTGCCCAGCAGCACCCAGCGCTTGGCGCCGCCACCGTCCTTGGACATCAGGTAGTCGACGGCCGGAATCGCCTGCTGATTGGGCGCGGCGCCGGTGTAGAAGACGTTCTTGCTGAGCTCCTCGCCCTCGTACTGCACCGGGTAGAAGAGCAGCCCGTTGAGCTCCTCGACCACCGGCAGCACCGACTTGCGCGACACCGAGGTCCAGCAGCCGAAGATCACCGAGACCTTGTCCTGCGTGAGCAGCTGACGGGTCTTCTCGGCGAAGAGCGGCCAGTTGGACGCGGGGTCGACGACCACCGGCTCGAGCTTCTTGCCCAGCACGCCGCCCTTGGCGTTGATCTCGTCGATGGCCATCAGGACGGTGTCCTTGAGCACGGTCTCGGAGATCGCCATCGTGCCGGACAGGCTGTGCAGCACGCCGACCTTGATGGTGTCGGCGGCGAAGGCGGGCAGGGCGGCGAGGTTCAGGCCGGCGAGCGCGCCGGCGACGGCCAGGGTCTTGAGCGTGAAGCGGCGGGGGGCTTTCGGATGCGAGGACATGGGGAGCTCCGGTGGATGAAGAGGACGTCGGCGGACTTCACAGGACTTCGGGAAGTGACCGGATGCTAGGAAGCCGGGCCCGCGGGGCATATACGGCACATGGCGTATGCGGGGCGCGTGCGTGGGCGTGGCGGGGCGGTGACCGCTCGTAACACCTCGAAGAAACGTGCGTGCACCATCGGGAAACCCCTGCCGTTGAGGCAACATCCGGCCCCTCCCCGGAGCGCGGCCGAGGGCCGCAGGCGCAGGGGTTGGTCCCCGACTCCGGACAACAGGAAAGAAACAGGAGCAGAACGATGACTGCGATGGCGATGAGTTCGACCCCCTTGCCGGCCCGGCGGCCGGACCGCGCGATGGCGCGATGGCTGCTGGCGGCGCTGATGCTGCTGGCGACGATGCTGACGGGCGGCTCCGCCTGGGCGCGCGACGATGGCGATTGGCAGATCCTGAATGCGCGCTACGGGACGCCCCAGCACAACATCGACGTCACCGGCCAGCTGAAGGAACTGGCGCGGCGCGACGACCGCGTGCGGGTGACCAACGGGCTCTTCGGCGACGACCCGGACGTGGGGCGCTCGAAGGTGCTGCGCATCTACGCGCGCAACCGAGATGGCGACACCCGCGTGTTCGAATTCCGCGAGGGCAACATCATCGACGGCAACGACTTCACCGGCTGGCGTGGCGGCGAATGGGGCCAGGGCGGCGGCAGCGGCGGCTGGGACGGTCCCGGCGGCCATGACGACGGCGCCTACGCCATCCTGGGCGCGCGCTACGGCGTGCCCGAAGCCAGCATCGATGTCACCGGCCGCCTGCGCGAACTGGCGCGCCGCGACGCGAAGGTGCGGGTGACCAACGACCTGTTCCGCGACGACCCGGCGGTCGGCCGCACGAAGATGCTGCGCATCTATGCCCGCGACCGCAGCGGCCAGGTGCGCACCTTCGACTACCGCGAGGGCGCCTGGATCGACGGCGCCCAGTTCACCGGCTGGGGCCGTGGCGACTGGGGCCAGGGCGGCTGGAACGGCGGCTGGGACGGCCGGCCGGGCGCCGGTGGTGGCGACTACGGTCCGCCGAGCCAGCGCCTGACGATCGTGCGGGCGACCTACGGCAGCGGCGGCCGTTACGTCGACGTGACCGAGCGCCTGCGCAACATCAGCCGCGGCGGCCGCCTCGACGTGCAGGCCGACAACGACCTGGCGGGCGGCGACCCGGCCTACGGCGAGTCCAAGGTCCTGACCGTGTACTACGTGATCGGCCGCGGCCGCGAGCAGACGGCCGTGATCCGCGAGGGCGACCGCCTGCGCCTGCCCTGAAGACGGAGGCGATCCAGGATCGCCTGATCGATGAAGGACGAAGGCCCCGCAAGGGGCCTTCGTTGCTTTTGCTCCGTGGACCCCCAAAGTGTGGCAGAGTGCATCTTCTGAGTGCAAACTGCTACGGAGGTGCGATGAGTTCGAATTCGATCCGGATCAGCAATCAGCTGTTCCGAGATGCCCAGGAGACCGGCGAGTACGTGGCCCGTTCCGCCGCGCAGCAGGTCGAGTTCTGGGCGCGCATCGGCCAGGCGCTGGAGAACTCCGGCGTCCGCTCGCAATTGCTGCTGGAGCTGTTGCGGGGCGATCACGGCACGCAGGCCATGGCGCGTATCGAGGACGACCTGCGGGCCGCCAAACGGATCGAGCAGGCACGGGACATCGAGGCGATCAAGTCCGGAGCGTCCCAGCCCTCGGAGTCGATCTGGTTCACCGAAGAGCGGGCCAAGAATGCGAGGGCCCTGGACTCACCCTACTGACCATGACGACGCAACCGCGACTGCCCGACGAAGAAGCTGCTCTCGAGGGGCGCTTGCTCGATCGGGTGCTCACCAGCCTGCCGGCTGGCGTCATCCTGGTGGGAGGTCAGGCGCTGGGCTTCTGGATGAAGCGCTACGGGATATCGACGCACGGCGCGGCGATCACCGCTGACGCTGACGTGATCGGGGATGTCTCGGATGCCCACGAACTGGCCAGGCGGCTGGGCGCCCGCGTGGAGTTGCCCCGAAAGACGGCACGGACCTCTCTGGTCGCCCAGGTCAGGATCCCGGCCCCTGCCAGGAAGGAAGGCAATGTCGACATCCTCCATCTGCTGTTCGCCACGGGCGGATTGGAGAAATGCGGTGTTTTCACTCGGCGGGTCATTGCCGGATGTTTGAGCTTTGAGATCGCCGAGGGACAGCTCCTGCGGGTGATGAGCCCTTTCGACGTGCTGGAGTCGCGCATCCACAACCTCGCGGGGCTCCGGGACAGCAAGGGATCGCACGTTGAAACCCAGGCGCGCTGGGCCGTGCAGGTTGCCAAGGCGGCGCTGTTCTCGCAGGCGTGCGGAAACGCCGAGTTCGCGGCCCGCCTCGGGGCGGAGATTCAACGCATCTTCCAACTCTCCAAGAGCTCTGCGGGACGCCGGGCCCATCGCCAGTACGGCATCGACATCCTCGAGGCCATCGATGCCGACCTGCTCGAAGCCATGGTGCCCGCCTGCGCGGTCCAGCTGGATCCGGTCCGGCGGCTTCAGGAGGAACGGGCGACCGGCCGCGCGTGAGCGCCGCGGGCGCCTCACACCTCCCACTGCGGATGCATCTCCCTGACCCGCGTCAGCGCCATCGCGGCCGCCGCGGTGCGGGTCTCCACGCCGAGCTTGGCGTGGATGCGCTCCAGGTGCTTCTTCACCGTCGCCGGGCTGGCGCCGAGGATCTCGCCGATGTCGCGGTTGATCTTGCCCTTGACGACCCAGTACAGCACCTCGGCCTCGCGCGCGGTGAGGCTGAAGGCCAGGCCCAGCGAGCGGATCACCGCGGCGTCCGAGACCTCGCGCATGACGATCAGCCAGTCGCCGCCCGCAGCGCCTGATGCGGCGCCGACGCCGGCCGCCGCTTCCGGACCCGCGCCGTTCGGCTCCTCGCCGCCGATGCAGTGGTGCAGCCGGAAGCTCAGCCGCCGCGCGCCGAGCTCGGCGCACAGGCGCGGCGGCTCCTGCGGCGGCGCACCATCGCCCGGTGATTGGCGCGCCATCTCGTCGAGCGTCTTGCGCAGCCACGCCAGCACCGGCGCGGGCGTCTGCGGCGCCACCGTGCCGAAGTAGAGCTGCAGCAGCTCGCGGGCCAGCGGCGTCTGCCACAGCAGCCGGCCCGACGACGCCCGCACCGCGATGCTCGCGTAGCCGAAGGCGTCCAGCGCCTGCCGCGTCTGGCGGGCCTGGCGCGCGCCCTGCAGGTGCACCTGCATGCGCGCCAGCACCGCGCGCGGATCCAGCGGCTTGGTCACGTAGTCGACACCGCCCGCCTGCAGCGCGGCGACGAGGTGCTCGGTCTCCGTCAGCCCCGTCATGAAGACGATCGGGATGTGCGCCGTCGAGGGATCGGCCTTCAGCCGCCGCGCGACCTCGAAACCGTCCATGCCCGGCATCATCGCGTCCAGCAGCACGATGTCCGGCCGCCCCTGCCGGGCGCAGGCGAGCGCCGCCTCGCCGTTCGTCGCCGCCAGCACCGTGTAGCCGTGCTCGTCCAGCGCGTCATGCAGCAGCGACAGGTTGTCGGGCACGTCGTCGACCATCAGGACGCGATCGCCCTGCTGCTGGTCGAGCAGCGTCGTGACGGCGGAAGGAAGCGCGGAGTTCATCTCGGGTCACCCAACTCGGTCGGTCTCGGGAGGTCCTCGCCGCGCGGCAGGCCGCGCAGCATCGCCTCGAACTGGAATTGGCGCGCCAGCGTCCGCTGCGCGTCGCAGAAGCCACGCCAGGCCGGATCGACCGCCTCGATCGCGTCGAGCTCGCCTCCAGCGCCTCGATGACGGGGAAGTAGCGGTCCACCACCGCGTCCATGATCGCGTACATCACGAAGCCGGGACCGCGCTTGAGCATGTGCGGCTCCTTCTCCGCGCGGGCCCGCACGCCCAGCAGGCTCTGCGCGACGCGGTTCGGATCGACAGCACGA
>NZ_VOSR01000265.1:331-2962 GCF_007997345.1 Mitsuaria sp. TWR114 | reverse complement strand
CTCGCGCTCGAGCACCTTCACCGTCGGCGCCACGATCACGATTCCGCTGTTCGATGGTGATTCCCGTCGCAACAAGATCCAGGAAGCCCAGGCGCAGGCGGAGAAATCCGAACTGCAGGTGACGGACACCGAAAACCGCGTCCTGCTGGAGCTGGTCAAGACCCACGCGGAATTGGCGGCCTCGCTGGACAACATCGACGCCGCGAATCAATTGCTCCAGGCCGCGCAATCGGCCATGGATTCCGCGACGAATCGATATGAACGCGGCGTCTCGGACATCCTGGAACTGATTTCCGCCCAAGGCACCCTGGTCGACGCGCTCGATGCACGAGCCCAGTGCGAATACCAGTGGAACGCGGCCCGGCTGAAATTGATGTCGGACCTCGGCGAAATGAATAGAGACAGCATCGCCGCGCTCGACGGCCCGCTGCCCACCCCCTGATTCCCCCCCAAGCCCGCGCGACTCCCGAAAGGACCGAGGAGAAGCGCCCGCTGTTGTCCCGCGGCCGACCTTTTCCGGCCATTCCCACCTCGAAAGAGCCACCAGCTCACCACACCATGACCACCCTGAATACCCTGACCAAAGCCCAGTTCACCGCCCTGACGGCCGCCCAGATCGCGGCGCTGGCGCCCGCCGACCTCGCCGGCCTGGACATCCCCCACTGCCAATGGCTGACCGGCACCCAGGTCGCCGCCTTCACCGGCGCCATGGTGTCCGCGATGAGCGCGGCCCAGTTGAGCGCCATCGCGCCCCTGAACTATCTGAAGGGCGCGGCGGTCCAGGGCATGACGGCCGATCAGGTGCGAGCGCTGAGCCCCGCCCAGGTCGGCAAGCTGATCAACATCCACTGGCTGGGCGACAGGGCCGCCGCGGCGCTGTCGCCGGAGCAGGTCGCCGCGATCGGCATCGACGGCAAGTACCTGTCGGCGCGCTGGCTCAACGCGCTGTCGCCGCAGGCCTTCGCCGCCATCACGCCGGCCAAGGTCGCGCAATTCACCAGCGCCGCGCTGACCGGGCTGAGCGCCTTCCGCGTCTCGGAGCTGAGCGCCGACGCGGTGGCCGCCCTGAGCGTCGAGCAACTCCTCTCGATCACCTCGCTGGGCAGCCTGGACGCCGGCGTCGCCGGCTTGTCCGCCAGCGCCGTCCGGGCGCTGAGCCCGGAACTCATCAGCGGCATGGCAGGCCTGGATGCCCTGCGTCCGGACGCGGTCGCCGCCTTGTCCGTCGCGCAGGTGGCGGCCATCGATGAGGGCCGCTGGAGCGACTTCTCCGCCGACTGGATCAACGCGTTGTCGAGGGACGCCTTCACCACCGTGCCGGCCGGCGGCCTCGCGCAACTGGGCACCTCGGCCCTGAGCGGCCTGAGCGGCCTGAGCGCCGCCCGCGTCGCGCAGCTGAGCGCCGACGCCATCGCCGCGATGAGCGTCGAGCAGATCGTCGCCATCACCGCCCTGGGCGCGCTGGACGCGGGCGCGGCCGGGCTGTCCGCCGACGCCATCCGCGCGCTGAGTCCGGAGGTGATCGGCGGCTTGACCGGCATCGCCGCGCTGCAGCCGGCGGCGATCGGCGCGCTCTCGACCGCGCAGGTCGCTGCGCTGGACAACGAGCGATGGAGCGAGCTCCCCGCTGAATGGATCAACGCCTTGTCGCGCGAGGTCGTGGGCGGCCTGACGACGGCGCAGATCGCGTCGATCCCGACCGACGTCGTGCCGGGCCTGAGCACCGCGGTCGTGTCCGCGATGAGCGCGGCCCAGCTGGCCGCGATCCCCTCGCCGTCGCTGTTGTCGCCCGAGGCGGCGGCCATCCGCACTGCGGCGCTGGCGCCCACGGACTGGAGCAAGGTGAACTCGGACTGGCTCAATGCGCTGGCGCCCTCCGATCTCGCGCGCATCGCGCCGGTCGACTTCGGCAAGCTGAGCTCGACGGCCGTCCTGGGACTCCAGCCGGCCTCGATCGCGGCCCTGACCGCCGACCAGGTCCGCACCATCGGCTTCAGCTGGGGGTCGATGTCCGTCGCCTGGATGCAGGCGCTGTCGCCGAGCGCCCTGGCGGTGCTCCCGCCGGACAACATCAAGCAGTTCAACAAGGCGGTGGCGCCGGCGCTGTCGCTGGAGGCCCTGCGGGCGCTCTCGCCCCAGCAGCTTGCCGTGCTGCCGGGCCTCTACACGCTGCCCGCCGCGTCCGTCGCCGTCCTGAGCGCGACCCAGGTCGCCGGCATCACGACCCTGAGCGGCGTCACCAAGGCCTGGCTGGACGCGCTGTCGCCCGGCGTGATCGGCGCCCTGCAACCCGGCGCGCTGGCCACGCTGCCCACCGCCGTCGTTCCGACGCTGACCGCCGCGACGCTGTCCGGCTTCTCCAGCGATCAACTGGCGGCGATCAACCGTCCCGATCTGCTGAACGCGGCGGCCGCCGAGGTGCGCAACACCGCCCTGGGCAACTTCGCTTCGACCAACTGGGCCCAGGCCACCGCCGCCTGGCTCAATGGCCTGTCGCCCGCCGAGCTCGCGCAGCTCCCCGCCGGCGGCCTGGCGCTGATGCCCAGCGCCCAGATGGCGGCGCTGCTGCCCGAGACGATCGCCGCCCTGTCGCCCGCCCAGGTCGCGGCGCTCACCCGTCCGGACCTGCTG
>NZ_VOSR01000265.1:0-321 GCF_007997345.1 Mitsuaria sp. TWR114 | reverse complement strand
CGCCCTGCGCAACGGCTGGGCCACCGCGAGCGCCGCCTGGATCAACGCCCTGTCGCCGGCCGCCATCGCGGCGATCACGCCGGGCGCGGTCACCCAATGGTCCAACTCGGCCCAGCTCGGCCTGAGCGCGACCACCGTGGGCGCGATGACGCCGGCGCAACTGGCCGCGATCTCCAACTACGGCGCGCTCTCGGCCAGTGCCATCGCCGCCATCACGCCCGAGGCGCTGAAAGCCCTCAGTCCGATGGCCATCTCCCGCCTGACCCGCGCCGACTGCCTGAGCATCGAGGCGATCCGGGAACTGTCCGCCGAGCAGGCCCG
>NZ_VOSR01000264.1:0-1621 GCF_007997345.1 Mitsuaria sp. TWR114 | reverse complement strand
TGGCGGCGGAGCTCGCGCCCCAGCGCGATCCGGCGTCCGACGAGGTCAAGGCCGCGCTGCGCGAGGCCACCGACGCCGCCCTGGCGCGCGGCGTCTTCGGCGTGCCGACGATGGCCGTCGCCGACAAGCTGTTCTGGGGCCTGGACGCGATGGACATGGTGACCGCGTACCTCGACGGCGACGCCTGGTTCGACGGCCCCGCCTGGACAGCCGCGGCGACGCTGCCGGTGGGGGTGCGGCGCAGCTGATTCGAGCTAGCAAGCATGGGTAGGGACATACCCTTTGATGCGGCGCACAGGCTTCGAAATTCCGCATCGAGAAATCCCGACTCAGGGTTACGCCGGAGTTTGTCAGCCTGAGGCAAGGATGCCGTCAGAAACGGGTCAGAGCGCGCTCGGATAGTCCCGCCCCAAGGGCCATCGGTCGATGGTTCTGGGAATCGAGGAGACAACCCCATGGCAACTGCAAGCGCAGTGACCACCAATGCGCCGATGACAGCGGAGGAGAAGAAGGTCATCTTCGCCTCGTCGCTGGGTACGGTGTTCGAGTGGTACGACTTCTACCTGTACGGCTCGCTCGCCGCGATCATCGGCAAGCAGTTCTTCACCGGCCTGGATCCCACGGCCCAGTTCATCGCCTCGCTGATGGCCTTCGCCGCCGGCTTCATCGTGCGTCCGTTCGGCGCGCTGGTGTTCGGCCGCCTGGGCGACATGATCGGCCGCAAGTACACCTTCCTGGTGACCATCCTGATCATGGGCCTGTCGACCTTCATCGTCGGCGTGCTGCCCACCTATGAAACCATCGGTCCCGCCGCCGCGGTGATCCTGGTCGGCCTGCGTCTGCTGCAAGGCCTGGCGCTGGGCGGCGAGTACGGCGGTGCCGCGACCTACGTCGCCGAGCACGCCCCGCACGGCAAGCGCGGCGCGTACACCTCGTGGATCCAGACCACGGCGACGCTGGGCCTGTTCCTGTCGCTGATCGTCATCCTGGGCACCCGCACGGCGCTCGGCGAGGCGACCTTCGCGGCCTGGGGCTGGCGCATCCCGTTCATCGTCTCCATCCTGCTGCTGGCCATCAGCGTGTGGATCCGGCTGTCGATGAACGAGTCGCCCGCCTTCCAGAAGATGAAGTCCGAGGGCAAGACCTCCAAGGCGCCGCTGTCCGAGTCCTTCGGCCAGTGGAAGAACCTGAAGATCGTGCTGCTGGCGCTGTTCGGCCTGGTCGCCGGCCAGGGCGTGGTCTGGTACACGGGCCAGTTCTACGCGCTGTTCTTCCTGCAGAGCGTGGTCAAGGTCGACCCGGCCGCGGCCAACATCATGGTGGCCGTCGCGCTGCTGATCGGCACGCCGTTCTTCGTCGTGTTCGGCACGCTGTCGGACCGCATCGGCCGCAAGCCCATCATCATGGCCGGCCTGCTGCTGGCGATCCTGACCTACTTCCCGCTGTTCAAGGCGCTGACCAACGCGGCCAACCCGGACCTGGCCAAGGCCCAGGCCACCGCGCAGATCACGCTGACGACCGACCCGGCGCAGTGCTCCTTCCAGGGCAGCCCGGTGGCGCGCGACGTGGACTTCACCACGCCCTGCGACATCGCCAAGCGCGCGCTGGCGCAGGCCGCGGC
>NZ_VOSR01000263.1:0-13003 GCF_007997345.1 Mitsuaria sp. TWR114 | reverse complement strand
CGCGTCGTCGGCGAGGCGGCCGACGAGGCGACCGCGCTGACGCTGATCGGCTACCTGCAGCCGGACGCGGTGCTGCTGGATCTGTCGCTCGCGCAGGGCGGCTCGGGCATCGCGGTGCTCAAGGCGCTGCGCAAGCAGGGCTACCGCGGCCAGGTGCATGTGCTGTCCCACCAGACCGAGGCCTATCGCGCCGCAGTGCTGGCCGCCGGCGCCGACGGCTTCTTCGACAAGGCGGAGGAACTCGAGCTCATGCTGCGGCAGCTGACCGGACAGCCGGAGGTGCCGCCGCCGCGCCCGTTCGATGCGGCGGCCCTGCACGAGCGCCTCGACCAGATGGTGCGGCTGGCGGTGCGGGACGGCTCCGACCTCGTCGTGCATGTGCTCGCCGGCAGCGCCGAGGCGCTGCAACCGCTGGCGGCGCGCTTGATCACCGGCCTGGATGGCGGCGACCTGGTGGGCTGGCTCGGCACCTCGGACGGCGGCCGGCTCTGCATCGCCCAGATCGACGGCGAGGACGCTCCGCCACTGGCCGACCGCGCCGAGCTCCAGGGACCGGCGCTGCGCCTGGGCCGCGCGCAGCTGCCTGACGACGCGCTGTCGGCGGGAGGGCTGGTCACGCTCGCGGAGCTGCGCGCGCTCGGCCGGCTGCCGTGAGGACGCTGCGCACCGTTTGACCGCGGTGCGACGCGGCGCCTGACCCGGACGAGCCCCTCGATCGAGGTCGATCAGCGCCTTGAACCTCGGCAATCGGGCGCCTATGTTGGGCGAACAGCTTGAATTTCGTTCCTGGCGGCGCTTCCCTGCGCGTCCGGCACTTGAGTTGCCCCCTGCGACTGGATTACCCTTTGTCGCTGGAGGTCAACGACCGTGGACGTTCTGCAGCTGGACATCTCGGGCCGACCGCAGGCCTGGATCTCGACGAAGGAAGCAGCGGTGCTCTATGCCAGCGACGCGATCGCGTGGACGCTGGGCGAGCCCTTCCACGTGCTGCGCGGTGGCTACCAGCGGCTGTCCGGCCTGCAATCCCGCATCGAACTGCACCCGATCGTGGCCGTGCGCGGCGCCATTCCCAGCCGCGCCTGGCGCCAGGCGCCGGCGCTGTCCAATTTCAAGCTGTTCGCGCGTGACCGGCATGTCTGCGCCTACTGCGGCCACCGCTTCCACGCCGACCTGCTGACCCGCGAGCACATCCAGCCGGTGTCGCGCAACGGGCGGGATTCGTGGATGAACTGCATCACCGCCTGCCGCGCCTGCAATGGCCGCAAGGGCAACCGCACGCCCGAGGAGGCGCGCATGGCGCTGCTCTACCTGCCTTACGTGCCCAGCCTGCACGAGGACATGATCCTGCGCGGCCGGCGCATCCTGGCCGACCAGATGGAGTTCCTGCTGGCGAGCGTGCCCAGGTCGTCGCGGCTGTACGCATCGTGACGCGGGCGGGGCGGTGATGGACGGCGATCGACGGGGTCCCGCGGTCTTCGGCCATGGGCGGTCGTGAGCGGCGGAGTGCCTTTCCCGCGCTGACGATGCTGGTGTTATGCCGCGCTTAAGAGCCTTCAAAGGCGGCACCGGTAGAGTGGACCCACGCGCCATTGCTGCGCGCGAAGCCCGAGGGCGCCGAGGTAAAGACTTGTTGCGCGGTCAACGGAATGTCACCGGTCGTCGTTGGCCGGCACATCGATTTGGAGAGACGAGATGAAGAAGCTGCTGATTGCCACCCTGGTGGCCGCCCTGGCCGCCTGTTCGACGACGAACCCGGACGTGATCCAGCGCGGTGACGCGCAGCGCCTGTCGCAGGTGCAGGATGCGACGGTGCTGTCGGTGCGGCCGGTGACGGTGGACGGCTCGCAGAGCGGCGCTGGCGCGGTGACGGGCGCGGTCGTCGGCGGCGTGGCCGGCGGCAGCGTCGGCGGCAGCCGCGAGGGCGTGATCGTCGGCGTGCTCGGCGCGGTGGCCGGCGCGGCGCTCGGCAACGCGGTCGAGCGCGGCGTGACCAAGGAACAGGCGGTCGAGATCCTGCTGCAGCTGCGCAACGGCGAGCGCCGCGCGATCGTCCAGGCGCAGGGCAACGAGAACTGGGTCTCCGGCGAGCCGGTGATCATCGTCACCACCGGCGGCAAGGCCCGCGTGGTGCGCGCGCCGGCGGCGACCCGCACGTACTGAGCGCGCTGCGCTCATCAACGACCAGGGGCCCTCGCGGCCCCTGCGTCGTTTCAGCGCCGCGATGGTCGGGGCGCGCGTCGCCGCGCCTCACTTCACCCGCTGCTTCTCCAGCTTTCTCGCCAGCGTGCGCCGGTGCATGCCCAGCCGTCGCGCGGTCTCCGAGATGTTGAAGTCCGTCGCCGCCAGCGTCTCGTGGATGTGCTCCCACTCCAGCGTCTTGATGGAGGTGGTCGCGCGCTCGGTGACCTCGACCTCGGCATCGCCCTGGGCGCGCGCGAAGGCGGCCTCGATGTCATCGGTGTTCGCCGGCTTGGCCAGGTAGTGCCGCGCGCCCAGCTTGATCGCCTCCACCGCCGTGGCGATGCTCGCGTAGCCGGTCAGCACCACGATCACCATCTCGGCATCGTGCTCGTGCAGCGTCTGCACGCAGGCCAGCCCGGAGCCGCCACCGGCGAGCTTCAGGTCGACGACCGCGTACTCCGGCGCCTCCTCGGGACCGCGCTCGGCCAGCAGCTTCTGCACCTGCTCCACCGTCGTCGCCCGCAGCACCTGGTAGCCGCGGCGCTCGAACGAACGCGACAGCGTGCGCGCGAAGGCGTCGTCGTCCTCGACAATCAACAGCAGGCGGTCGGTATCGGCGGCAAGGTCATCCGGCGTCATGAGCGGCATTGTCAGGCAGTCCTAGAGGCTCGAGCGCGGACAGGGGCATGCGGATCTCGACCTCCGCGCCGCCGCCGCCCTCCTCCGCCAGCCGGTTGCGCGCCTGCAGGCGCCCGCCCAGCGAGCGCACGACGTTCAGCGCCAGGAACAGCCCCAGCCCGCCGCCCGCCCGGCCCTTGCTCGATTGATACGGCTTGCCGAAACGCTCCAGCATCTCCGGCAGGAAACCAGCGCCTCGATCGGTGACGCGCAGCACCAGCTGACCGTCCTCGACCAGCGCGCGCAGCGACACCGGCTGGCCCGGCGCGGCCTCGAGCGCGTTGTCGAGCACGTTGTCGATCATCTGCTTGAGACCGACGTCCGACACGATGCGCACCTTCGGCAGGCCGGGGTCCGGCAGGTAGTCCAGGCCATGGTGCGGCCGCGTCGCGCGCCAGTGCGTCACCAGGTCGTCGAGGAAGGCCTGCAGCGTCGTCACCACCGGCGCCTCGCCGCGCAGCTCGCCCGCCGACATCAGGATCCCGCTGACGATCGCCTTGCAGCGCCGCAGCTGTACCTGCATCTCCTCGATCTCCTCGCGCAGCTCGGGATCGCCGGCGAAGGGCGCCATCCGCGACCAGTCCCCAAGGATCACCGACAGCGTCGCCAGCGGCGTGCCGAGCTCATGCGCGGCGCCCGAGGCCAGCAGGCCCATGCGCACGATGTGCTCCTCCTCGGCCGCGCGCTGGCGCAGGTCGGCCAGGCGCGCGTCGCGCTGGCGCAGGTTGCGCCCGATGCGCTGGATGAAGATGACCAGCAGCGAGGCGTTGATCGCGAAGCAGATCAGCAGGCCGCCGATGTAGTGCGTCGGCAGCGACAGGCCTTCCATGTCGGGCACCAGCAGCGGCAGGTGCCACTGCGTCAGCGCGACGAAGCAGCCCCCCGTCACCGCGACGGTGAACCAGATGTAGCGCGAGGGCAGCAGCACCGCACCCACCGCGATCTGCAGCAGGAACAGGAAGATGAAGGGGTTGGTGACGCCACCGCTGTAGTAGAGCTGGCCGCTCAGCACCGCGATGTCGACCAGCAGGCCGGCGAAGAGCTCGGCGTTGCGCACGCTGGGCACCCAGCGGGTGCGCAGCCAGCACGCCAGGTTGAAGAGCACCAGCACCGCCAGCAGCGTCAGCATCTCCGGCATCGGCAGCCGGATGTGCAAGGCGTAGTGCACCGAGAGCACGGTGCCGAACTGCCCCGCCGCCGCCAGCCAGCGCAGCTGCACCAGCTGCTGCAGGTTGTTGCGGCCGGCCTGCAGCGCACGGCCCTCGCCGGAGGATTCCTCGATGCCCAGCGCCCCGGCGGCGCCGTCCAGGTAGCGACTGTCGTCGGGGTGGTCGTCGTCCGGATCGGGACGGCTCAGCGGCATGGTCGCGGCCTCAGTCCGCGGCCGCGTCCAGGCCGAGCGCGCGGCGGCGCTCGACCCGCCACAGCCAGATGCCGATGCCGGCGGTCATCGCCGCCAACGCGAACCAGGTCAGCGCGTACTGCAGGTGATGGTTGTTGAAGCGCACCACCGTCAGCCCGCCGCGCGGCCAGCGCGTGCGGTCGTCCGCCGCGGCGGCGTCGACGAAGTACGGCGCCACGGGACCCTCGACGATCCGGCGCGCCTGGGCGATCGCCTCGACGTCGCGCGAGTACCAGCGCTCCTGCGCCGGCTCGTTCTTGCGCAGCAGGCTGCCGCCGGGCTCGCTCAGCCGCAGCAGCCCGACGACGCGGTCCTCGCCCTGCGTCTCCGACGCGGTGCGCGACGCGCGCGTCTTGAATTCCGGCGGCACGAAGCCGCGGTTGACCAGCACCCAGTCGCCGCGCACGGTGCGCAGCGGCGTCAGCACCCAGTAGCCGGTGCCCAGCTCCGTGCTCGCGCCGACCAGGGTCTCGCGCGAATGGTCGAAGGTGCCGTTGAGCACGACCTTGCGGTACTCGTCGCCGGCCTTCGTGATCGCGTCCCAGCGGTCGGCGCCGGGCGCGCGTTCCGGCTCGGCGGCCAAGCGCTTGTCCAGCCGCGCGATCAGGTCCTCCTTCCACGCCAGCCGCTGCAGCTGCCAGGCGCCCAGCGCGAGGAAGGCCGCAAACAAAAGGGCCGCGCCCAGCAGCAGCGCCCAGAAGGCGGTGCTGCGGCGCGGCCGCGGCGGTTCCGGATGAACGGCGGTCATCAGGGCATGTTGCGCATGTCGTGGACCGGCATCATGTTGCTGTTCAGGTGGAACATCACCCAGATCGAGCCGGCCAGCATGATCACCACGACGGCAATCGTGAAGATCAGCGACAGCATCGACCAGCCGCCCTCGACCTTCGAGTTCATGTGCAGGAAATAGACCATGTGCACGACGATCTGCACCGCCGCGAAGATCAGCAGCACGATGCCCATCGCCTGCGACGACGCGATCGACTTGGTCATCACCAGGAAGAAGGGGATGGCCGTCAGGATCACCGACAGCAGGAAGCCGATCAGGTAGCCCTTGACGGTGGCGTGGTAGCCGACGTCGTCGTGGTCATGGTCGTGACCGCCGTGGCCCTGGTCGTGGCCGTGGCCGTGCGAATCATGCTTGTGGTTGTGGTCGGCGCTCACGGCAGCACTCCCATCAGGTAAACGAAGGTGAAGACACCGATCCAGATCACGTCCAGGAAGTGCCAGAACATCGACAGGCAGATCAGGCGGCGCTTGTTCTCCTTGGTCAGGCCGAACCTGGACACCTGGACCATCAGCGTCACCAGCCAGATGCAGCCGAAGGTGACGTGCAGGCCGTGGGTGCCCACCAGCGTGAAGAACGAGGACAGGAACGCGCTGCGCTGCGGACCCGCGCCTTCATGGATCAGGTGCGCGAACTCATAGAGCTCCACCGCCAGGAAGCACAGGCCCAGCACGCCGGTGATCGCCAGCCAGGCCAGCGTGCCGGACTTCTTGTTGCCCAGCATCTTGATCATGGCGAAGCCATAGGTGATCGACGAGAGCAGCAGGAAGCCGGTGTTGAGCGCCACCAGCGGCAGGTCGAAGAGGTCGGCGCCCGACGGGCCGGCGGCGTAGCTGCGGCCCAGGACCGCATACGTCGCGAACAGCACCGCGAAGATCAGGCAGTCGCTCATCAGGTAGATCCAGAACCCGAGGAGCGTGCCGTGCTGCGGATGGTGGTCGCCGTTGTCGTAGAACACCGGCGCGCCGGTGTTGTTCGTCATGGTCGTTGCTTGCATGTTGGATATCGCTCGCTGCGGAATCAGGCCTGGGCGGCCAGCACCTTCGTGCGGGCATCCTCCGTGCTGGCCACTTCATCGGCGGGGATGTAGTAGTCGCGCTTGTAGTTGAAGGTGTGGACGATCGCGGCGATCACGGTCACCGCGAAGGCGACACCCGCCACCAGCCACATGTGCCAGATCAGGGCGAAACCGAACAGCGTCGACAGGCCGGCCAGGATCACGCCCGCGCCGGTGTTCTTCGGCATGTGGATCTCCTTGAAGCCGCCGACCGGGCGCTGGTGGCCGCGGGTCTTCATGTCGTGCCAGGCGTCGTGGTCGTGGACCACCGGCGTGAACGCGAAGTTGTACTGCGGCGGGGGCGACGAGGTCGACCACTCCAGCGTGCGGCCGTTCCACGGGTCGCCGTCGACGTCACGCAGCTGCTCGCGCTTGAGGAAGGACACCACCAGCTGGATCAGGAAGCAGCCGATGCCGGCGGCGATCAGCAGCGCGCCGAAGGCGGCGACCTGGAACCAGATCTGCAGCGAGGGATCGTCGAAGTGGCTCATGCGGCGCGTCACGCCCATCAGGCCCAGCACGTACAGCGGCATGAAGGCGACGAAGAAGCCGATCTGCCAGAACCAGAACGAGGCCTTGCCCCAGAACGGGTCCAGCTTGAAGCCGAAAGCCTTGGGGAACCAGTACGAGATGCCCGCCAGCAGGCCGAACAGCACGCCGCCGATGATCACGTTGTGGAAGTGCGCGATCAGGAACAGCGAGTTGTGCAGCACGAAGTCGGCCGGCGGCACCGCCAGCAGCACGCCCGTCATGCCGCCGATCACGAAGGTGACCATGAAGCCCACGGTCCAGTACATCGGGACCTCGAACTTGATGCGGCCGCGGTACATCGTGAACAGCCAGTTGAAGATCTTCGCGCCCGTCGGGATCGAGATGATCATCGTCGTGATGCCGAAGAACGAGTTGACGCTGGCGCCCGAGCCCATCGTGAAGAAGTGGTGCAGCCACACCAGATACGACAGGATCGTGATCACGACCGTCGCATAGACCATCGAGGCGTAGCCGAACAGCTTCTTCTGGCTGAAGGTCGAGACGACTTCCGAGAAGATGCCGAAGGCCGGCAGCACCAGGATGTAGACCTCGGGATGGCCCCAGATCCAGATCAGGTTGACGTACATCATGGCGTTGCCGCCCAGGTCCGTCGTGAAGAAGTTGGTGCCGGCGTAACGGTCCAGCGACAGCAGCGCCAGGGCCGCGGTCAGGATCGGGAACGAGGCCACGATCAGGATGTTCGAGCACAGCGAGGTCCAGGTGAAGACCGGCATCTTCATCATGGTCATGCCCGGCGCCCGCATCTTGATGATGGTGGCGATCAGGTTGATGCCCGAGAGCGTCGTCCCCACGCCGGCCACCTGCAGCGACCAGATGTAGTAGTCCACCCCCACGCCCGGACTCGCGAGCAGGCCCGACAGCGGCGGATACGCCAGCCAGCCGGTGCGCGCGAATTCGCCGATGAACAGCGACATCATGACCAGCACGGCGCCGCCGGTGGTCATCCAGAAGCTGAAGTTGTTCAGGAAGGGGAAGGCCACGTCACGCGCGCCGATCTGCAGCGGCACCACGTAGTTCATGAAGCCGGTGATCAACGGCATCGCCACGAAGAAGATCATGATCACGCCGTGGGCGGTGAAGACCTGGTCGTAGTGATGCGGCGGGAGGAAGCCGAGCTGGTCGCCGAAGGCGATCGCCTGCTGGGCGCGCATCATGAGCGCGTCGGCGAAGCCACGCAGCAGCATGACCAGGCCCAGCACGATGTACATGATGCCGATCTTCTTGTGGTCGATGCTGGTCACCCAGTCCCGCCAGAAGGGGCCCCAGAGCTTGTACTTCGTCATCATCGCGAGGACGAAGAGGCCGCCCAGGACGACCATCGCGAAGGTGCCGACCAGGATCGGCTCGTGGAGCGGAAGCGCCTCTAGGCTGAGGCGTCCGAAGATGAGCTTTTGAGCGTCAATCATCTTGGATCTCGGTAGTGCTTGCGGTCCCGGCGCGGCGATTCATCGCCGTTCGCGCCGGGGGACGCCAATCAATTACGGGTGGCCGAGGCCTGCCATTGCGACGCGTACTGCCCCGCGTTGTCAGGCGTGCACAGCGCGGCCACGAAGATCCGCTTCTGCTCGTTGCTCCAGGGCTTGCTGGCCAGGCCGTCGATCGCGCCCTTGCCACCGCCGCCCGCGGCGTCGATGGCCATCATCTGGCCCATGCACATCTTGGTGCCGTCGACGCAGCGGTTCACGACCGCGTCGAACAGGCCCGGCGCGACGCTGGCGAAGCGGCGCACCGGCTGGCGTTCGGAGGGCTTCTCCAGGTCCAGGTAGAGCTCCTTGGTCAGCGCCACGCCGTCCGCCTTGTTGCGCTCGACCCAGGCGGAGAACTCGTCGTTGGACAGGCCGTGGAACTTGAAGCGCATGTGCGAGAAGCCATCGCCGCTGAAGTTGGCCGAGAAGCCGTCATACACGCCGGGCTTGTTGATCACCGCGTGCAGCTGGCTCTGCATGCCGGGCATCGCGTAGATCATGCCGGCCATGGCGGGCACGTAGAACGCGTTCATCACGGTCGACGAGCTGATCTTGAAGTGGATCGGGCGATCCACCGGCGCGGCCAGTTCGTTGACGGTGGCGATGCCCTGCTCGGGATAGATGAACAGCCACTTCCAGTCCAGCGCCACGACCTCGACGGTCAGCGGCTGCACGCCGGCTGGAATCGCGCGCTGCGCGTCCAGGCGCTCCAGCGGGCGGAAGGGATCGAGCTTGTGGGTGCTGATCCAGGTCATCGCGCCCAGCGCGATGATGATCAGCAGCGGCGCCCCCCAGATGATCAGCTCCAGGCGCGTCGAGTGGTCCCACTCCGGCGAGTAGGTCGCCTGCGTGTTGGACGCCCGGTAGCGGAACGCGAAGACCAGCGTCAGGATGATCACCGGGACGATGATCAACAGCATCAGCAGCGTCGAGGCGACGATGAGCTGCGCCTGCTGGTTCGCGATGTCGCCGGACGGCTTCATCACGACCATGTTGCAGGCGGACAGGGGCAGCGCCAGGGCCAGCAGCCCGAGACGGGCGAGTGGGCGGGCGAGACTTGTTTTTGGAGAGGCTTTGAGGTACATGGGACTTCAGCAGACCAGCAGGCGTAGTTCACGCGGAGCCCCCTTTGACCACCGCACCTGGCAGTGGGTTCCCGCCGTCCGAAACCTGGGGTTTCCTCTGGAGGGAAAGCGATAAAGGGGAAAACGACACTTGTCGACCGTTGCACGCCGGGCGCAGATTTTGCCCGATTGACTCAAACCAACTATTGGACATTTTGTCCCAGGTAGGAGACGTATGAACAGCAGCACCCTTTCGACAGCCGGGCAACACCTCTCGACCGTGGGCCAGCCGCTGCCGCGAGGCAGCGGGGTCGCCACGCAGGAGGAGCAGGACGCGATCGCCCCCGGCGACATCGCCGTCGGCGTGGTGATCGGGCGGGCGTCCGAGTACTTCGACTTCTTCGTCTACGGGATCGCCTCGGTGCTGGTCTTCCCGTCCATCTTCTTCCCCCACATGGAGCGGCTGGAGGGCACGCTGTACGCCTTCGCGCTGCTGGCGCTGGCCTTCGTGGTGCGGCCGATCGGCACGCTGGTGGGGATGGACATCCAGCGGCGCTTCGGCCGCAGCGTGAAGCTGACGGTGGCGCTGTTCCTCCTGGGCATCTCCACCTGCACGATCGCGGTGCTGCCCGGCTTCAACACCTGGGGCGGTGCGGCCATCGCCCTGCTGGCCGCCTGCCGGATCGGACAAGGCCTGGCACTGGGCGGGTCCTGGGACGGCCTGCCCTCGCTGCTGGCGCTGAACGCACCGGAAGGCCGCCGCGGCTGGTACGCGATGCTGGGTCAGCTCGGCGCGCCGATCGGCTTCCTGATCGCGGCCGCGCTGTATGCCTACCTGTGGAGCAGCCTGGATCCGATCGACTTCCTGAGCTGGGGCTGGCGCTATCCCTTCTTCGCGGCCTTCGCGATCAACGTCGTGGCGCTGTTCGCGCGGCTGCGCCTGGTGGTGACGCACGAGTACGAGAAGAACATGGAGGAGCATGAGCTCGACCCCTGCGACACCGACGAGCTGTTCGCCCAGCAGGGCACCACGCTGTTCATCGGCGCGTTCGCGGCGCTGGCCAGCTATGCGCTGTTCCACATCGTCACCGTGTTCCCGCTGTCCTGGGTGCTGCTGTACGGTGACCAGAACGTCACCCAGTTCCTGACCGTGCAGGTCATCGGGGCGCTGCTGGCGGCGGCGGCGATGCCGATCTCCGGGATGATCGCGGACCGCATCGGCCGGCGCAGCACGCTGGGCACCCTGGCCACGACGATCGGGATCTTCAGCCTGTTCACGCCCATCCTCCTGGACAGCGGCGCGATGGGCCAGAACATCTTCATCCTGGTCGGCTTCGTGCTGCTGGGCCTGTCCTACGGCCAGTCCTCGGGGGCGGTGACGTCCAACTTCCTGCCCCACTTCCGCTACACCGGCGCGGCGCTGACCTCCGACCTGGCCTGGATCATCGGCGCGGCCTTCGCCCCGCTGGTGGCGCTGGGGCTGTCGGCGAAGTTCGGCCTGTGGGCGGTGACCGCCTACCTGCTGTCGGGCGCGATCGTCACCCTGGTGGCGCTGCGCACCAACCGCATGCTGCAGATGAAGGACAAGGACTGATCCCCGGGGCCGATGAGCCCCAACCCGCGACATGGGCTTGACAGCCCGCGACGCGAAATAACAACGGCCGGTCGACAAGACCGGCGTTCTGCTTTCTGCCTCGAGACGGTGCCTCGTCCTGCCAGCCGCTCCCGGCTTCCGCCATTCGCCCAATAACCCCACCGAAATAGATAGCAAGCTAACTATTTAAACTCGCCGGCATGAACACCTCCAAGGACAAGCCGGCCCGCTCGCTGACGCGCACCGCGCGGGAAGCGGCGCTGATGACGGTCGGGATGATGCTGCCGGTGCTGGAGCGGGCGTACCGCGCCCGCGCCAACCTGGCGATGGCGCACGTGGGCCTGTCGCAGGCGCTGGCCTGGCCGCTGGTGATGATCGGCCGTCAGGGCGACGGCATGCGCCAGGGCGAATTGGCGACGCTGCTGGGCATCGAGGGGCCGTCGCTGACGCGCTCGGTGGACCAGTTGATTACCGGCGGCTACATCGAGCGCCACGAGGATCCCGACGACCGTCGCGCCAGGACGCTGCACCTGACGGCGCTGGGCGCGGACGCCTGCGAGCAGATCGAGGTCACGCTGCGCGACCTGCGCAATGAGCTCTACGAAGGCATCGCGGACGCCGACGTCGAGGCCGCGCTGCGCGTCTTCTCCACGCTGGCGGAGCGCGTCGGCGCGCCGACGCCGGCCGTGCCGCCGCGGCGCAAGTGAGGGTGCCCGTCGCGCCTCACAGACCATGAAATTCCCCGCTCTCTCCTTTCCCGCGATCCGGCTACCCACGCTGCGGCTGCCCACACTGCGGCTGCCTGCGATCCGGTTGCCCGCGCCGCCGAAGCTGCCGGCCGCGCTGCGGCCCGGCTTCACGCGCGCCGAATGGATCTTCTCGATCAAGGCCTTCGCCGCGGCGATGCTGGCGGTCTTCCTGGCGAGCTGGGCCGGCCAGCCGCGGCCGTTCTGGGCGCTGATGACGGCCTACATCGTGGCCCATCCGATGGCGGGCGCGGTGCGCTCCAAGGGTGTGTTCCGCGTCGCGGGCACGCTGGTCGGCGGCATGGCCGCGGTGCTGCTGGTCCCGAGCCTGGCCAATGCGCCTGAACTGCTGAGCCTGGCCCTGGCCTTGTGGGTGGCGGGTTGCCTGGTGCTGTCGCTGCGCGACCGCACGCCGCGCGCCTATGCCTTCATGCTGGCGGGCTACACCGTGGCGCTGATCGGCTTCCCGGCGGTGGACACGCCGCTGACGATCTTCGACACCGCCGTCGCCCGCCTCGAGGAGATCGGCCTGGGCGTGCTCTCGGCCACGCTGGTACACAGCCTGGTGCTGCCCAACAGCCTGGCGGGCTCGGTGCTGGGGCTGCTGGATCGCACGCTGGGCGACACCCGCGCCTGGCTGACCGACATCGCCGCGCGCCGCGATGGCGGCGCCGACCGGCGCCGTGTCGCCGGCGACATCTCCCAGCTGCGGGTGCTGTCGACCCACATCCCCTTCGACACCAGCCACCTGCGCTGGACCGCCGACGCGGTGCATGCGATGCAGGACCACGTGGCCGCGCTGACGCCGCTGCTGGCCGGCGTGGAGGATCGTCTGCGGGCGCTCGAAGCGCATGGCGGCCTGCCGGACGACGTGCGCGCGCTGTTGGATCGCCTCAGTCCCTGGCTGACGCTGCCGCCGATCAGGCCGAGGCGCGCTTGCCCGCGTTGCGAGCGCAGCTCGACGCGCTGACCGGCGCGGACGCGCGCGACCGCCTGGCCGGCGATCCCTGGGCGCGGCTGCTCCGCGTCGCGCTGGCGCAGCGCAGCGGCGAGCTGCTCGACGGCTGGCTGCACTGCGTCCACCTGCGCGCCGACATCGACCGCGGCCTGTCCGGCGCACCGATGCCCGCGCGGCCCGCGCCCGCCCCGGGCGGGCCCAAGCTGCACCTGGACCTGGGCATGGCGCTGTGGTCCGGCGCGGCCGCGCTGATCGCGATCCTGGTGTGCTGCGCCTTCTGGATCCTCACCGGCTGGCCGATGGGCGCGGCCGCCGCGATGATGGCCGCGATCTTCTGCTGCTTCTTCGCGTCCATGGACGACCCGGTGCCGGCCATCAACGGCTTCCTCGCCTGGACGCTCTGGTCGATGCCCTTCGGCGCGCTCTACGTGCTGGTGCTGCTGCCGCTGGTGCAGGACATCTGGACGCTGATGGCGGTGTGCGCGCCGGTCTTCCTCCTCCTGGGCGCCTTCATCGGC